>JBGTBA010000163.1:0-15981 GCA_041749595.1 Flavobacteriaceae bacterium
ACAATGGTGCAAATTCTGCATCATAGTACAGGCGACGCTTATTTTGGAAGCTGTGATCGCTTTTTGGGGAGGTTTCCATTTGGCCCCAATGGAGTTTGGCCCACTGCCATTGCTAATGGCACTGCTACTTTTGCCCATCCCCCTCTGGAAATGGCTCAAGCCTTTATTGGAAAATGAAAAAGAGGCCAACCTGCATAAAAGAGGCCTCAAAAAGATAAAGAACAACCCGGATGTTTTAATGGGGCTTTTAGGCAAAAATCGAAAGATAGAAACCCCTTTTGAAGGCTTGGGCATTTCACTAAAAAACTACGGTGCAAAATATGATGTCATAAAAGTGTGCAATCCCTACTGTGGGCCTTGCGCCAAGGCACATCCTGTATTGGAGGAATTGGTAAGGGATAGGAAAATCAACCTTCTGGTACTCTTTACAACTACCACAGATTCCGATGACCTGAGGACGAAAACCGTAGGACATCTCTTGGCCATTGCTTCCAAAGGGGATAAAAAAGTGACCCGGAAAGCACTTGACGATTGGTACCTATCCGAGAACAAGAACTATGATGCTTTTGCCAAAAAACATCCCATGAACGGGGAGCTTGAGGAACAGCATGAAAAGATAAGAGCCATGCGCCAATGGTGCGATGCCGAAAAAATAACCCATACCCCCACAATTTTCATCAATGGGCACGAACTGCCAAAAGAGTATAGTGTTGAGGATTTGGCAGATATATTGAAATAGAGAGTTTATAAGATAGCAAGTACAATGGGAGAGATAATAATATAAAAAATGCCCAAAGCATATGCTTTGGGCATGAACAATACCCTTTTCGCGAAAGGCAGGCCAAAACCTGATGGCCTTACAATGTTCAGGGCAAAGTTAATTTTAAATTATGTTTTATCATGAAAAAGTTAAGTTTAAAAAAGTTGAATCTTGGAGTAGGAGATTTACTCCAAAGAGATGAGTTAAAGTCAGTGTTTGGAGGGTATGGAAGTCAATGCCCGGGAGGTGGAATACCTTGTTCATGTGTTAACGGTAATGGCGGCGTAACCGTTGGATGTGCTTCCAGTGTGGAAGCTTGTTATCACTTTTGTTAATTATGCGAATCAAGGGTTGATAGTAAGGTAAAAAACAAGCCTAAAGTACTGAAAAACAGCACTAAAAACTTGTTTATCTTGTTGATTATCAGTATCTTAATAGTAAAATCTGACGATACTATTATGGATGCCGAACACAATAACAAGGATAACAAGTTAGTGAAAATTTACTGTTATGTCTGTGAAAAGTTTAAAAATGAAATACAATATAGCTGTGAACGGTTCAGCAACAATAAAGAGCCCAAGCTCACGGATCAAGAAATCATAACCATATACCTGTTTGTGATGCACCATCAGGGAATCTTTAAAATGAACAAGATACATCAATTTGCAATGGAGTATTTACTGGATTGGTTTCCCGATCTGGGAAGCTACCAGGCCTTCAACAATAGAATCAACAGGGTTTGCTCTGTAATGGGTTCTCTTGTGGGAACACTCTTGCGCGAGTTCGCCCCAAAAGAGTGCTCCTTTAACCATAGCGTACTAGACTCCATGCCCATCATTACCTGCTCGGGAAAACGATCCGCAAAAGTGGCCCCTGAAATTACGGACAAGGGCTACTGTTCCACAAAAGGCATGTACTATTACGGCATGAAGCTGCACGCTCTGGGTTTTTGCAACACGGGCAGGTTGCCACATCCAGAGCAGATCCTGTTCACGCCTGCCTCTGTGAGCGACCTTGCCCTTTATAAGGACTCTTGGTCCGAAATCGAAAACCGCACGTTCTTTGGCGATAAAATATATAATGATGCTACGTTCTTTCAAGATATGAGCCATAGGTTCAACTCAGAAATGCTGACCCCCGTTAAGGCTGTCAAAGGGATGCCCGATGTTTTGAAGAAATTCGACAGAGCCTGCAATGATCTGTATTCGAGGGCCGTATCCAAAATCAGGCAGCCCATAGAAGCATTGTTCAGTTGGCTTATTGAGAAATCCGACATACAGCAAGCAAGCAAGGTCAGATCCATAAAAGGACTGACGCTCCATGCATACGGAAGGCTGGCAGCCGCCTTTATAGGATTAATATTTTAACCCTTGATTCGCATTAATTATTAAATCTCGGATTTTGGCTCAATACTTTTTATGAGCCAAAATCCATTTATTAAACCTAGCCCAAATGAAAATACATTTTAATCAAGGCAAGTTAGTTGCAATTATTGCAATACTGTTTTTTATTTGTTGTAAGGATCGCGATAAGAAAAGCCTGAACGGAATCATTACCGTCAATGGCAGCTTAGCCCATGCCACTAATGAATCTTCTTATGTAGTCTTCAATAGGTTTTTTGATAACGACCCTGAAAACTACTTTTTTATGTATGACAGTGTCCCTGTCAATGACTATAAGTTCAATTTGTCTTTTGAAGTACAGGGCACCGGAATAATTTCTATACACCCAAATGATATTGTCCCTAAAATTTATCTAATCTGCGACCGTGACGGAGATATCGGGTTGTCTGTGAAGCGGAACTCCAACAATACCTATACAGTAAACTTTAAGGGAAAAAATGCCGAAGGACAGACCTTGTTTTTTGAGTCGAGCCTGTTTCGTGTAAATGAGCTATCCGAAATAATTCAAAACGAAGTCACAAAAAATAAAATGACATCGGAAAACATGATACAACGAATAGAACAGGTTCAGGACAGCCTTTTTCATCCCTTTGATGAACTGTTGAAAACGGATCGTATCACGTCCTCATTTTATGATATTGCAAAAAAACAAGCTGAAATAAAAATTTTGAGTGCTGTTGACCATGTGACATCCCACTCAAACCGGTATTCTAATGGAAACCTTATTGATCAGGGTGCATTTAATGAGGTGTTGATCCATTATTTCAATAAGTATGATCCTTTCTCGGACCATTATAAGTATATAGATATGGTCGCAAGAACCGTCAATGCCGAGGCAAAATGTAGATTGATATCAAAGGGTGTTTTAAGAGGTAATCTAAATGATTTAGGGATTTGGGATAAAAGACTGGATTTTAACAACTACGCACCCCCCAAAATACAGGAAAAGATCAAGGCGATAAAAATAATGTTCAACCGTTCCTTTCAGTTGAATCCTTTATGCGATGACAAAAAGGAATTTTTAAAATTCAAGGAGGTTTTTCCTAATAGTGGCTATAATGACTTGTTTTTCAATACATATTTTTCAGGCGTTGACTGTTCGGGGGCACAGGGGGACACAATTGCTCAATATCCTCTTATTGCCTTTGAAGAAAACGATAGTCCTAAAACGACCTATTACAAACAAAACAGCTTGGATTCTTTGCTTGCAAAAGAATTTAACGGCAAATATGTTTTTGTGGATCTTTGGGCAACTTGGTGTGCGCCATGCATAAAGGAGTTTTCATATGTAGCTATGCTACACCAACTTTTGGACGACATGGGTGTGGAAATGTTGTACGTTTCGGTCGATGCGATTAGTGCTGAGGAAAATTGGAAAAAAGCCATTTTAAAGCATCGGCTCTTCGGTCAGAATTTCTTGACAACAAATTCCATACTCGATAACCTTAAAAATATTCTTGGAGAAAACGAAGAAGTTGCTATCCCCAGATATATGTTATTTGATGGCAACGGGGTGCTTTTAGACGGTAATCTACCACGGCCAAGTACGGACAAACTCAAAACTAGACTTCAAGAATTATTGCATGAAAACGAAAAGAGCAAAGAGAAGGATATCTAAACTTGTTAATACAAAAGCAAAATGAGAGAGGGGAATAGGCACGTTAGAAAGTTCGTAGTGTTTGGAAGTATATTCCTTAGGGTTGATAAACCTTGATACAATGTTTAGTGTTCCTAAAATTGTATATGACTTGAAAAAAACCTTTGACAATATTGCTTTTGCGAAGCATGGTCACAAACCTAGGTGACCCTAACCGTCTAGGACAAAGTTAATTTAAATTATGTTTTGTCATGAAAAAGTTAAGCTTAAAAAAGTTGAACCTAAGTACTGGGGACCTGCTTCAACGGGAACAGTTAAGGACTGTTTTTGGGGGGTATGGCCAATGTAAAGAAGGAACTATTCCTTGTAGTTGCAGTAACGGAACCGTAGGTTGTTCCGGTACTGGAAGTTGCTCCGGTTTTTGTGGTAGTTAACTACCAGTATCCCAAGGGCTGTAGAGCCCTTGGGATATTTAAAAATTTCATCAATAAACTGTAATTATATGACAAAACGAAAGCGACCCAAGCTATTCTTTATTAGACCCTCACACCTAATAGTTATACTATTACTGGGAATAAGTTGTTCACAACAAAAAAACAGACCGTATGTCAAAATGACATTTAATAATGAACACGCCTTTTCCGAATTGCTTACATTGTATGGAGAAAATGAAAAATATACCCCAAATGACAAGAACATGTTCTTTTTTCCATTGGATAATACAGGAATGATGAAATTGTATGGACCCAGAGGCACTAGTGCAGCCATATTTGTGTCTCCTGGTGATAGTATTCACCTAGACTTCATTGATAAAGAGGGAAATTTATCGTTTAAATTTTCAGGCAAAAATTTTGCTCATTATGATTTTTATATAAATCAAGAAGAATTGGGGTTACAATACCCCTCAATAGACGGAGGGCCAGAAGAGTATAAAATTAAATGCGACTCCATTTATCGCGCTAAAAAAAAATTCCTCGAAGACTATACAATTAAGAAAAATGTGTCGGCCAGCTTTAGTGAATTTATTGAAACAGAATTGAAATTTGAATTTCTTCAAAGACTTTTGTTGTATAAAAGTATTAGGAAACTGAACAAGGAACAAATGCCTTATAAGTATTTTCCTGTAATTCCCATAAAAGACTTTAACGACGACCGAATGTCTTCGTCTGATGTGTTCATTGGAACAATAACTGATTATGTCCAAGATTATTTTATTGAAAGCACCGTTGAAAATCCACCTTATTCTATTGAAAAAATCAAGACCGAAAGGGCGTATATTGAAGAAAAAATTAAGGGCAAAATAAAAGAAATGGTTCTTTTCCGGTTGACCAAACGCATTCAAAAGTACTTGCTGCCCGACAATTTATCTTATCTTATGGAAACTCTTGATAAAGATCAGATTTCCACAAAAGACAGTTCCATAAAACGGGAAATATCTTTAATTAAAGAAAATATTTCGCAGATTGGGAAGAAAATCCCTGATGAAACTATGAAAGTCCGTTTACTCACTAGTAAGGGCGATACTATTAAATTAAATGATATTTTCGAGAAAAATAAAAAAATAAAGATAATTGATTTTTGGGCCAGTTGGTGTTCGCCGTGCATAAATGATGTTCGGAATAGTTATCGTTATAGAAACCGACTTTCTAAAGAAAATAAGGTTGAGTGGATATATTTGTCTTTGGATATAGATGAAGATGTGGCAAAATGGAAGAATACTATTAATACGATGGCCGATATGATTGGAAAAGAAAATCATTATTTGGTATTGGATAATACACAAGCGTTTTTGGAAGCCTATTTTGATACAAATTTCATCCCAAAATATGCAATTTTAAATGATAAAGGACACCTATTGTTGCCTAATGCCCCGAGACCCACAGATTCGATTTTCTTTCAAAGAGTCATTAACCAAATCTTAGATTAGAATATTTTTAAACATTCCGCTAGGTGTCATGTTTTGTTTATTTCTTAAAAGAAGAATTTTCTATTTCAATCGCCCCTTAAATATCAATCATTAAACTTCGTTATTGAAAAATTCCTTTCCCTTTTATCAACAACCCGATGCCAAGGACTGTGGCCCCACTTGTTTGCGGATTATCGCCAAACATTATGGCAAACTCATCTCGTTGCAGGAGATACGTGAACTTTCGGAGACTACGAGGGCAGGGAGCAACCTGCTCAAACTGAGCGATGCCGCAGAGGCCATAGGGTTCAAATCCATTGGGGTAAAAATCAACTACAAGCAGTTAAAGGAAACCCCGCTTCCGTGTATCGTGCATTGGAACAAGAGCCATTTTGTGGTGGTCTATGCCATAAAAAAAGATGTGGTCCATATTTCGGACCCTTCGTATGGTCTGATCACGTACCCCAAAGAAGAGTTTCTGCCCCGCTGGATCGGTAACAATGCCACCGAAAACACCAAGGAAGGCATTGCCCTCTTATTGGAAATCACCCCAAAGTTCAGAAAACTGCATTGGGAGGGCGCGGACAAAAAATCGCTCCGTTTTCTTTTTCAATACCTGTTCAAGTACAAAGGCTTGCTCGTTCAATTGTGTATTGGACTGCTTGTAGGTAGCCTGTTGCAACTCATCTTCCCTTTCCTTACCCAGAGCATTGTGGATGTGGGCATACAGAACCGGGACATCAACTTTATTTATGTGGTCCTGGCCGCACAGGTCATGCTCTTTTTGGGCCGTACCAGTGTCGATGTTTTCCGAAGTTGGATTTTGTTGCATTTAAGTACCCGGATCAATATTTCCCTGGTCTCGGATTTCTTTATCAAGCTCATGGCACTGCCCATCGCCTATTTTGATACCCGGATGACAGGGGACATCATGCAGCGCATCAATGACCATAGCCGCATAGAGCATCTTTTGACCGGTTCCACATTGAGTACCCTGTTCTCCATGTTCAACCTGGTGGTGTTTGGGGCGGTGCTTATTTATTACAGCACTTCCATCTTTGCAATTTTTGCCTTGGGCAGTATTTTGTACATCCTCTGGGTCATGTACTTCCTCAAAAGGCGGAAGGAACTGGACTATAAGCGTTTTTCCCAATTGAGCCAGGAACAGAGCACGGTCATTGAACTTATCAATGGCATGCAGGAAATAAAGATGCACAATGCGGAAAAGCAAAAGCGATGGAAATGGGAGTTTGTCCAGGCACGTCTGTTCAAGGTGTCCATCCAGAGCCTCACATTGGAGCAAACACAAGAGGTGGGCTCTTCAATTATCAACGAACTCAAGAACATCATCATCACCTTTACCTCGGCGGTATTGGTCATCGAGGGAGCCATTACCTTGGGGATGATGCTCTCCATACAGTACATCATTGGGCAGCTCAACGCCCCCATCGGGCAAATGGTGGGGTTTATCCGCTCCTATCAGGATGCCAAGATCAGTATGGAGCGTTTGGCCGAGATCCATGACAAGGACGATGAGGAAAACAGGGAAAAACAATTGATAAACAGAATTATACCCAATCAGGATATTGGGTTTAAAAACGTTTCGTTCCGTTATTTGGGAACCGATGAAAATGTGATCAAGGATTTGGACATGAATATCCCCGCCGGCAAAGTGACCGCCATCGTGGGGGCCAGTGGCAGCGGCAAGACCACCTTGATAAAGCTCTTGTTGAAGTTCTATGACCCCAACAAAGGGAATATACATTATGGGGACCACTATTTAGGCAGTATTTCCCACAGGGCATGGCGAGACCATTGCGGGGCGGTGATGCAAGAGGGTTATGTGTTCAATGACACCATTGCCTATAACATTGCCATTGGTGAAGACACCATAGACCCGGAACGTTTGATAAGGGCCGTTAAAATTGCCAATATTTATGACTTTATACAGTCCCTTCCTTTAGGGTTCAACACTAAAATTGGGAATGAAGGCATAGGGGTAAGTACCGGACAGAAACAACGGCTTTTTATAGCCCGTGCAGTATATAAAGATCCACAAATACTGTGTTTTGACGAGGCTACCTCAGCCCTCGACGCCAAAAATGAACGCATCATCATGGAAAACCTGAACACTTTTTTTAAGGATAGGACGGTCATCATTATTGCCCATAGGTTGAGCACGGTGAAGCATGCCGACCAGATCGTGGTGATGGACGGGGGGAGCATAAAGGAATCGGGGACCCATCAAGAACTTTTGGGCCTCAAAGGCACATATTACAATTTGGTGAGCAATCAATTGGAGCTTGAGAAACTAAATGCATAAGAAAGGATGCCGAAGGATCAGAATACAGATGAATTAAACCTACGGTCAGAGGAAATACAGGAGATACTGACCAATCCCCCTGCATGGTTGGTACGCTGGGGCATTACCCTCGTATTCATGTTTACTGCCATCATTTTGGCTTTGTCCTTTATGATCAAATACCCGGATTTTGTCACCGCAAAGGTCATCGTGACCACAGAAAGGCCGACGGAACAGATCGTGGCAAGATATTCGGGGGCCTTGGAGAAACTCTTTATCGAAAACGGGGATACCGTGGTATCTGGCCAACGGCTGGCGGTGTTCCGCAATACGGCACTTGTGGAAGATGTCTATGCACTGAAGAATATCCTGGACACCGTAAGGTCAAGTTCCCAGGGCATCCTGTTCCCCATTGATTCCACCTCTCATTTGGTGCTGGGGGATATTGAGACGGCCTATATCAATTTTGAGAAGAGCTACGTCGATTACCATCTTTTGAAGGATTTGGATCCCTATACAAACCAATTGTCGGGAAACCGTCGGTCACTTGCAGAGATAGAGCTACGGCTCAAGGATCAGACTGACCAGAAACGGGTATTGGAACAGGAATATGAACTTGGAAAAAAAGACTATGAACGCCATAGGCAATTGGCTGAAAAGGGGGTCATCTCCCAGCAGGAATTCGAATCCAAAAAATGGAGTTCCTCCAGATGGACAGGAACCTCAGTGCCATGGCCATTTCCATTTCCCAGATGCGGGAGGCCATTGCCTCTGCGGGACAGACATTAAAGACCACCAAGATCAACAAACAGGAAGATGACACGCGCTTCTTGAGAGATCTGTCACAGTCGTTCAATGCCCTGAAAAAATCCGTTAAGGAATGGGAATACACTTATGTGCTGTCGTCATCCATAGAAGGGGTCGTGGGTTTCCAAGAGTTTTGGGGGGAAAACCAATTCATAAATTCGGGCGAAGTGGTCTTTTCCATCCTCCCCTCGGACACTTCCACCTTGGTGGGAAAATTGGTGCTTCCCTCCCAAAACGCGGGCAAAGTAGTCCCCGGCCAAAAGGTCTTGGTGAAACTCGACAATTTTCCATACCAACAGTACGGCATGTTGGTCGGCGAAGTGGAAAACATATCCATATCGCCGAACAAGGAAGGAAATTACTTTGTTTATATATCGCTTCCCCGGGGCACCACAACATCCTATGACAGGGAGCTCCCTTTTGAGCAGGAACTTCTCGGCAATGCGGAGATCATTACCGAGAACCTAAGCGTGGCCGAAAGGATATTCTATAAGTTCAAGGATTTGTTCAAGTATTAAAGCAGGAGTCATATTATGTGGAATCCGAAACCGAAAAAATATAAAATATCATTCTGTACAGTATGTATGAATAGACTTTATCAACTAAAGGAAACACTTCCAAAAAACATCTCGGACAATATCGATTATGATTCAGTAGAATTTGTTGTGTTGGATTATCATTCAAATGATGGACTAGAGGATTGGATAGTTACCCACATGGCCGAATATCTTAAAATAGGGATTTTGAAATATCTACGGACAACTGAACCTAAATATTTTTTAAGAAGCCATTCCAAAAATATAGCCCATATACACTCTTCAGGAGATATTGTCTGCAATGTTGACGCCGACAACTTTATCGGGGAAAGTTTTGCAGCATACATAAATGACGTTTTTAACAGACATAAAGATTGCTATTTAGCGGTGGATAGAAAAAAATCGAACCCAGATTTCTATGGCCGTATTTGTCTATGGAAAGCCGATTTTTGGAAAATCAACGGTTATGACGAAAGGATGGTAGGTTATGGTTTTGAAGATTATGATTTATGGAACCGACTTGAGTTAATCGGCAGAAACGCCGTATATATTAATGACCCAAAATTCTTGAGTTCATTGAAGCACGATGATTTAGAGCGAATTAAAAACGAATCCATTACGAAAGATATTTCCGCAATATACGTCCGTTATCTTAATCATGCTATTTCTGAATTCTTATACTTGTTCCAAAACAAAAAGTTCTATTTGGGTAAAATTGTAATCAACAAACTTTACAATTCAGAGTCGACCGACAATTTGTTCAATATCAAAAGTCCTGAGCATTACAACAGTTTGTCGGATAATTTATGGCTTGAAGGTATATGGACAAAGACGGCAACTGGAATAATTTTAATAGACGAAAAAAAAGGTGCTATTGACCTGATAAAAACTGGCAACGAGATTCTTTCAAAGAAAAAATCTTTTGGAGTTCCGGGGGAGTACTTTCCAGTAAAGCAGAAATCCAAAATTTCGGAACTTATTATGTTCTTTTCTCAGATAAACAATAGAATCATAATGGAAAAAAATAAAATGGATAAAACATTCAAGGTAAATATGCAAGGATTTGGTGTTTCCCATTTGACTTAGAATTTATTGGTTATGTCTGCCACTGTGTATAAAAAAAAGGAAGAATACTTGTGTATTTCCATTTTCTATGGAAAATCTTATTGGCATCAAATTTTGGTTAAAGCAATTGGCCCATTTTTAGAAGAAAACAAGGATATTCTTGTTTATATTTTGAGCTTAAGCCTAGAAAGGGGAGAACACATTCGATTGACATTAGTTGTAGAACAAAAAAATGCGGAACAAGTTGCAAGAAATGCAGACGAATTCTTCAGAAGATATCTAAAGAGACATCCTTCTTCTTCTTTCCCAAACAGTTTGATTCCAAATGATGGATTGTTTGTTAATTTCAAAAACAACACATTACATTATGGTGTTTTTGAAATTTTTGCTTTCGAAAGAGAGTCGCAATGCACTGGACAATATTTGGTTGGACTATCACAGGTTGTTCTCGGGATTTTCAAAGAATATCACAAACAAACTTTGAATAATTATGTAGAGATAATGCTGCAACTCTTTACCGTTTATCACAAAACGATGTCAGAGAGCAACGAAAAAACCATCAATATTTTCGATTCGCTATTGATAGATGAGTACCAGAAAATTGATGAAGCTGCTTTACAAAGAATCGCTTCCTTGAACAAGGATAATTTCAATAACAATAAGGATGAGCTTATTGAAATGATTTCTTTCTATGATGATAGTGGTGATCATTTTTCGCCAAATTCGTGGCCATATATATGGAAAAACACCCTAATATCCTATAAAAAGCAGAAAATGAGGTTTAAAGAAACATACAATAATCTTGATGAAAGTAAACGGTTGATACGACTGCTTTGCGAAACATTTTCATTCAATGATAAAATCAGTGTATATTACTTATTTCGAGAGACCCTATTACACACCACTAACTTATAAGTTTGATATTTCACTTGGATTGTTAATCCACCCAGGCCCAGATCCCCCCAAGGCCTCGGAGGTAATCTCGGGATCGAACTGACGCATTTTGGATTAATCGAACTCAGGTTAAAAAGAAGGGTACCCTGATCTCTTTAAAAGGATTTGACCCGCTAAGCACAGATTGAAAAACCATTATTCCGCCATAAGAACCTTTACATGACAGGCTTGTTGGCTCCCCGCCAAAATGGAAGCTCTTTTGCGCATGATACCATTTTCCCGCTGATCCCTATGGTAATGCCGTAAGGCGTGTTCCTTTTGCCTGCCCGAGCTAAAGGCAGAAACCCGTTTTAGGTAACCTATGACCCGTGTGGCATGGTCCACATTTTGCGAATGGCAATCGCTGCATTGATATAGGGTGCTTTTGTCGATATACCCACATTCATTACATATGGTGATGCGCACATTGAAACAAAAATAATTGCATCCTGCCTTGGCGGTGGCATGCAGCAGTTTTATAAATCCTTCTTTATTGGGCGTTTCCTCCAGATTTAAATGCAGGGCAGAACCGCCATCCAAATAGGTTATGGTCTCTTTTCCGTGTAGCATTATTTTATCCAAGGCATTGGTGCTGTCATCCTCTACCACGTAAAAATAGGAATTGTAGCAATCGCGTGGCACGAACAGGCCATCGGCACGGTCCCATTGGGCATTCTTGACCCCCAAATTCTCGGCAGGCACAAATTCGGTATTAAACATGTATCCATATAGGTCTTTCGCAGCCCTATTTTCGTCATAAATCAATTTGAGATGGCTGTTTACAAAGTCCTTGTAAATTTGGTTATTTCCTACGCTTATGCCCTTGCTCTCTGCCGCTTCCACCATGCCATTTATGCCTATAGTCAAAAACTGTTTTTTTAAAGATATGAATCCGGCTTTATATACAGGAAGCATTCCTGCATCATCATAGGCATCAATCAATTTCCGAAAGGCTACCTGATATTTATGCACTTTACGCACCTCGTCCACAATATTGGCATTTTGCTGTACCAGGCGGTTCATGTTCAACGTAATCACATTGATGGATCCCGTGGCCACACCACCGGCGCCCAAAGAGTAGCTAAACGTCTTATCGCTAATTTCGTTGCGCAAGCGGCAACAAGAAGCTAGGCTGTCCGCATTTTCCGACTGGTACACAAAGAACGCATTGCCCTCGCTCAGTTCCTTGGCGCACATCGCTGTAAATTCGGCATCCAAAGGTGCCCCATTTTTGGTGAGCATGGCCGCGGTGACCACAGGAAAGGTGAGAATGGCTTTTTTGCGTTCGGCATTGAACCATTTCATAAAGAAAACCTGAAGTTCTTTTACACGATACCACTGAGGTTTTACTAAATCCGGAAATACAAAATCGCCGAACATGCTTTTAAAATAGGCTTCGTCATAGAGGGAAATATTCCAAAAAACCGATTGATACCCCCTGGCCGCGGCGGGTTGGTTAACGGCATAGACCACGTGCTGTAAGTGGTTGGCAATGAGTTGTTGATGTGTTTCCAGATAATCCTCTCCGTAGTCCTTGGCCGCAAAATGATCAAAATACATGAGAAATTCCACTGTGGCCAGTGCTCCTGCAAATTGTGAGCTTACCGCAAAAACCAAGTTGACAAACTCTCCGCAAAAACTCTCCAAATGCTTGGGAGCCCTACTTTCGCCGCCCAATTTGGTAAGGCCGTCCAGCAAAAAAGGATACATGCTTATAGAGGCACAATAAGGCTTTAAAGAGGTTTCATCATGTACGTAAATCTCGTGGGACTCTATCTGCCTAATGTATTCCCTGGCCAGGGCCTCGCCAAAAAGGGAAGCTATCTTTTGCCGTACCAATTCCCGATTTACCTGTATGTTGATGTCTTTGTTGAGCTCTGCCTCCATAGTGGCGATATTCTTGGAAGTTACGTTGGCATTGGCGTCCAATTTGGAGCCGTCAGCCGCATTTTTGGAATGCAGATAATGCGAGATAAATTCTATTTTATTGGCCAATTGTTCGTTTGTAAGTCGGATCATGTGATTTTAGTTTTGGATGAATAAATGGTTTAGCGCTTTGTTGCTTTCAACTTCTATAAATTTTTGATTGGTGTCCCGGCTCTTCAAGCCGCCCAGTTTGCTGCGCCAAGGACCTGTCTTTACCCATGTAAGCTGCTCCAGAATATGAGCATCAACCTGTTCTTCCCCCGTATATAAACAGGTTTTATATCCTTTTGACCTAGCAAGCTTAAGATGGGCTATAAGTTCTTCTTGGTGCCATTCGCCTCCCATGAAAATCACACAAGTGGCAAATCCTAAATACCTGTAAAGGATATCGGCATACACGGGATGGGTAAGTTTGGATCCTGCGCCTTCCTTCCATAAAAAAGGAGAGTGGCAACCCTTGCAACGCAATGGACAGCCAGATATACTGAAACATAGGCTTATTTCTCCCGGAACCTCTTGGAGCACCACTTTAAAATCACAACAATACATAATAAATGATCTTTTAATCATTTATAAAAATACAACACTACAAGAATGGTTCTGTAGTTCAGAAAACGGAGTTATTAAAAAACTTATGAACAGTGTGCGTGTAAATACAAATTCTGGCACAGCGAAACAATGATTAACTGATTTAGAAGGGGTTGATGGTATGTAGAGTCCTGAAACCAGAAGCCTTTTTTAGTTTATCGTTAATGGTTGTCCGTTGTTGGTCGTGGAGTCCTAAAACATAGAAACCCTTCAAACTAGAAACCTTTGAAAAAAAATAAAAAAACTTTCGACGTTCGACTTCCCCCCTTTCTTTAACCCAATTTATCGCTTAAATCGGATACGGAATTGGACGGTTTTTTAAGGGATCTTGCTCGGGAAACTATAAAATAAGTTAATGGCACTACCCCACCGAACAAGAAAACGCACGCACCAATGGCTCGCAGCCAGGTGAAGGACTCGAAAATACCACCTTTGATGAATTGTTCCGATCTGGCGAACCAAAGTCCGTTTTCCACAACCGACTTCAGTTGCAGGGTCCCTGCGGGGAGCAGGTCCAGCAGCACCATCAGCATCAATCCGATATTGATGGACCAGAAGGCGGATTTTACCACTTTTTTGTTCCAACGGACAGACTTGAACAACAAGCGGGAAGCAAACAGCATGGCGGCCAGGGATATATTGCCATAAACCCCCATCAGTGCCGCATGGGCATGGTTTACGGTAAGATAGGTGCCGTGCTCGTAGTAATTCATAATGGGCAGGTTGATGATGATGCCGAGGACCCCTGCACCAAAGAAGTTCCAAAAATTGACGGCGATCAAAAAGGAGAACACTTCGGGGAAACCAAAATCGCCCAATTCACTCGGCTTTATTCCGTTTAGGGCTATGCGTGGCATATTCTTAAACCGCCATGCCTCCACGGTCAAAAGGATCAATGGCACAAATTGAAGGGTAGAGAAGATACTGCCCAAGGCCATGGTAGCCACAGGCTTGGCGTTCCAATAAAAATTATGGGAAATCCCCAACAGTCCGGTTCCCAGGAACAGTAGTGTGGCAAAATAAATCACCCGAATCGCCGCATTACGGCTTACGAGCCCCATCAATACCATTAAATAACTGACAATTACGGTTACAAACACCTCAAAAAAAGCCTCGACCCACATATGGATAACCATCCATCGCCAAAAATCGGCAATGACGAAATTGGTCTCCGGCCTAGCCACAAACCCGGAGATAGACAATATGGGGATGCCCACCACGGAATACATGATCCAATTGGGCAAGTTCCACGGTAGCCCTTTTACAAATGCAGGGCGCACCCCACGGTACACCACAATACCCCATAGTATAAAAATGAGCATGAGCAGTATTTGGAAGGCTTTCCCGAAATCCACAAATTCCCATCCCTGATGGCCAAAGAAATACCAACCGTCGCCGAGAAGGCCCAAAGGCCCCAAGACCATTCCCGTCAACGATCCGGCCACCAGCACAAACAACATAATGAACAGTGCATTTATAAGAGGAAGCTGACCTTTGACTTCTTGTTTAGCCAACATGGGCAGTATAAAAATGGAAGAGGCGATCCAACAGGTAGAAATCCAGTACAAAGACAACATAAGGTGCCAACTCCTTGAGATGGTTATGGGGAGAACCCCTGTTAATTGAATTCCAAAATACCCCAGATAGTCTATAAACTCATTTATGGTGATAAAACCACTCAGCACCTGCACCAAGAAAAGCACAATGGCCACAAAAAAGAACTTGTAGGAGGCTCTTTGTGTTATGGAAGGGACAAAATTGCGCACCCGCTCAACGGTTAAAAGTTCTTTATCAGATGGTTTAAAGAATTTATTGGAAAGTTGGTTGTACTGCCCAATAAAATAGAGCACAAAACCACAGGCAAGGACAAAAACGAGCAATCCCAGCACACTCCATAACATTACGGGGGCCGTGGGCGTATTTCCTGCCGCCTTGTCATAGGGCCAATTATGGGTGTAACTAAAGTCTTCGCCTGGCCTTTCCGTAACGCAGACCCAGGCACCCCAAAAGAAAAAATCGGATAAATCCCTTATTTCCTGCGCATCACTGATATAATTTTTCAAGGGGAAATGGATGCCCGCATCATTGCCGATAAACGTATCCTCATAATACTTTTTTAATTTTTCCAGGGCATAGACACCAGCATCATTTAACACAA
>JBGTBA010000164.1:0-10700 GCA_041749595.1 Flavobacteriaceae bacterium
GAATTATGCGCATCGCCAGTTTCACTATCTTTTATCACTAAATTAGCTCCCTTAAAATACGCATCTATCATTATGGGATTGTACTGGGCGGCTACAGGATTGGGAAATAAAATAGCCGGACTCATTGGTGAGGTATCCCAAAGTTTGGGGGAATTTGAAATTTTTTCCGGAATAGCAGTGGTTTGGAGCTTAATAGGTATTTTGGTTATTATAGGTTTAAAACCGTTAAAAAGGTTAACCCATGGCGCCGAAGATGGGGAAACAAAAATTGAAACGGTTTAGGAATAGAAATAAGGGTTTTCCTAAAAAACGCTATTGCATTTCAAAATAATAAGCTCCCTTTTCACCGGTATAATGAAAAGGGATTTTATTTTTGAGGCAGGTAGCACCCCATTTTTCCACATCACTTTTGTAGTTACTGCCATCTACAATAATCATTTCAGGCCTATAGGTATGGAGCAGCCGCTCCAAGTTGATGGCTGGCGATTGGCTTAGCAGGAGGTAATGAACTTTTTCAGCTTCAGGATAAATGGCCAAACTGTCCATGATGTATAGCCTTTTATCCCCTACAAAATAGCTGTTTTGTAGAGGTTGGTAAAGTACTTTCCTGATATTGGCCCCAATGGTATAATCTACCTCCAATTTTTCGGCTTGTATAGTGTCCGATGAATACAAGTGCAATTGCCCGGCGAATTGGTGCATCAATACCGAATTTTTGGTTTGATGTGCTATAAAAAACACTTCCTTTTGCTGCGTGGCATAGTGGGAATATAAAGTCCAAATCTGAAAACCAATAATAGCCGTTAAGCACACTATGGTTCTTTTATAAGATACTTTTGACATTAGTGCACCCCCTGAAATGGTGACGACATAACTTAATAATAGCTGTAAACCATCAAAAGAAATATTTTTGAAGATAAAGAGCTCCTGTTGTGCCACCCAACCCATTAAGGTATTCATCATGCCAATGACATCATTATAAAAAATGACCAGAAATTCGGGCAACACTTGGCCCAGTGCAAGAGCCATTACCAAAATACCTAGGCCAAGAATAAGTCCTAAAAAAGGAATTACCGCCAGATTTGAAACAAAAAATAGAGCCGGAAATTGGTGGAAATAAAATAAACTTATAGGTAACACACCCAACTGAGCCGCAATGCTAACCGACAATAAACGCCAAACGTATTTTAATATGCCGTATTTGGGTATCCATAATTTTTGGAGTAAAGGATAGATCCATACAATGGCAAAAACCGCGGCATAACTCATTTGAAACCCAACCTGAAACAACAACATAGGGTTCACTAGAAGTATAAAAAACATGGAAAGGGCAAGGATATTGAAGGTGCTGGTGGGCCTGTTCAGGTATTGGGCGTACGCCACAAAAGAAAACATGGTTACCGCCCTAATAATGGAGGCCGATAATCCGGCGAGCAGCGCAAAACACCAAAGGAGCAGTACAATGGCCAAAAGTTTTAGCTGCCGTCCTTTGGGCAACAGTTCCATAGGTTGCAGCAAAAATTGGAGCAACAAAAGCAAAATCCCGATATGAAGGCCGGATACGGCCAAAATATGTACTGCACCGGCATTGACATAGTTGTTATAGGTTTCCGGTGAAATATCGTTTCGTTGGCCAAGCAGCAATGCCTGGATTATTCCAAGCTCTTCCTTTCCAAAATTCCTGTTTTGAAGTTTTGAGATGATTTGGTTACGAAGCTTCCCTGCAATTCCATAGAGGGTAACAGAATGCGATTTTTTAAGGACATAATTCCAAGAGTTTAGATATAGCTGGTTTTCAACGCCCAGATTCCGCATGTATTCTTTATAATTGAATTGATAGGGGTTCGAGGGTGCTTTTATGGGAGCAAGCGTGCCGTAAACCATCAATTCGTCATCAACTTGGAGTGTATTTCCTAACGGATTAATCCTGCTATTTAAAAGGATCTCTCCCGAAACCTTGCTGTTATCGCAGGCCATGACCTTTGCCAGATACCGATCCGAATAGGAATTCGGTTTTAGAGTTTCATGTATTTTCAAAAGCCAGGGATGGGGTGCTGTCAATTCCTGTAGGGTATAATGATCGTAATGGTTTTTAGGCTTTGAGAGGGAACAGGACAATATGCCAATGCCAATGGTGCCCATTGTGGCCATAATCCCAAAAGGCATGCTTTTTTTTATGCGCTGTTGTTTAAGGGCAAACCCAAGAAAAACAATAATAAGGGTAGTTGCAATCAACGGAATGTAGGGGTGTATCTCTAAATAATAGCTTAACAAAATACCCAATACCAAGCCTATGGTAAGCTTTACGGAAATAAATCTTAAAGGTTCCATACTACAGTACCCTAGTGGCCTTCACGAAGGCATAGTTCCAAAATCCTTCCCTTAACGAAGAAACAATGACCCCTCGGGACGAGGTGGAGTGGATAAACTTAATGTCACCACCATCCACATCAACGACTAGGCCAACATGGTTGATTTTTGCTCCTTTTGTACTTGTTTTAAAAAACAAGAGGTCGCCCTTCATCACTTCATTCAAACGAACACGTTTGCCCTCGTCCGCCATTTCATAAGATGATCGTGGAAGTGCAACATCATGTTCCAAAAAGGAAGCGTACAAAAGGCCGGAGCAGTCCATACCATTTCTGGTAGTACCCCCGAACTGATAAGGGACCCCTGAAAATTTCAGGGCAGAATCAATTATTATATCTGCTTTTGCAGGCAATTTCACCAAGTCGTTTTCGAGGTAAATTTTATCGGGTTCGGCTATAATTTCCCCAGAAGCTGCCACGGTTATTTTACGGTCATCGCTGTAGCTGGTTTTCTTTTTAACGACGCCACAACTTGCCACAAAAAAAATTAGGTAAAAGTATATAAATTTACGTGCCATCCCAAAAATACGGATTACTCTTGGGTATCAAATTTAAACATTTTCCACAATAAGTTGGGCCACTTTTTCACTTGCTCCCTTTCCGCCCAGTTTTTTTTCCAATTCACAATACGCTTTAAACTGTGCTTTGCGGTACGGGCCATGCAAAATTTTGATCAACTCGGAAGTAAGATTTATAGTGGTAAGGTCATTTTGGATCAGTTCTTTCACTACCTCGCGATCCATGATCAAATTGACCAAAGAAATAAATTTCAAGGTTATTATACGTTTGGCTATGTGGTAAGATAACCAATTGCCCCGGTAGCAAACCACCTGCGGCACATTAAATAAAGCCGTTTCCAAAGTGGCCGTACCACTGGTAACAAGTGCGGCATGGGATATACTTAGTAGGTCATAGGTTCTGTTTTTTACAAAACCAACATTTTGATCTTTTAAAAAAAGGGCATAAAAACCGTGATCCAAGCTGGGAGCTCCGGCAATGACAAATTGGTACTCCGAAAACACCCCTTTAACGGATAACATTACCATCAACATTTTTTCCACTTCCTGTTTTCTGCTTCCGGGCAGTAAGGCTATTATGGGTTTCTTGGCGTCCAACAGGTTTTCCTTCCTAAAAGCCGGCTCATCCACTTCTGCTCTGGCACCTATGGCATCTAAAAGAGGGTGTCCTACAAATTCAACGGAGTAGCCATGTTTTTTTTCATAAAAATCCTTTTCAAAGGGCAGGATCACGTACATGGCATCTATATCCCTTTTAATGGATTGGATCCTGCCTTCCCGCGATGCCCATATTTGGGGGGAGATATAATAATTGGTTTTGAAGCCATTTTGTTTGGCCCATTTGGCGATCCTGAGATTAAAACCGGAATAATCTATAAAAACCAGTATGTCCGGACTGAAATTTTTAATATCCTCCTTACAGAACGTAATGTTTTTAAAAATAGCACCTAAATTTAAAATTACCTCTAAAAAGCCCATAAAGGCCATTTCTTTATAGTGTTTCACCAACGTACCCCCAGCCTGTTGCATAAGGTCTCCCCCCCAACAACGAATTTCGGCATCCTTATCTTTGATAAGAAGTGCTTTGATGAGATTGGATCCATGCAAATCCCCGGAAGCTTCACCCGCTATGATATAGTATTTCATTTTAAAACACTTTGTAATAGAGTATTACCAATGCTGTCAACAGGGTTGCGATCATTACTCCACGGGCCCTTAGGTCCCTCCGCAATTTTAAAAATGCAAAAAAGGCCACCAAATTCAAAATGGCACCCAAGGCCAATAGGCTCCCAACATGCCCTTGTTGAACAGCTGCATTATAGGTTTCAACAATGCCCAAATTGGAAAACAAAACGATATATAAAAGGGTGCCAAGCGTATTGGCGATAATGCCTACCCCAAAACCGATAAAAATCTCTTTCTTATTCATGGAAATCCCAATTGTTTATATGCTGTATGGCATGGTGGGCTGTTAAATCAAACTGCGTGGGCACTACGGAAATATAACCATTGGCCAGGGCCCATTCATCTGTATCCTCTCCTTTGTCCAAAAGTTCAAATTCACCCGTGAGCCAATAGTAATCTTTTCCCGATGGACTTGTGCGCTTATCAAATTTCTCCTTCCAGTTTGCCCGCGCCTGTCTACAGATTTTAATTCCCTTATAGTCAGCATCCCCTCGTTTCGGAATATTAACATTGAGGACCACACCCTGTGGCATACCATTTTTTAATGCTTCCCGGACAATATTCTGTATATATGCTTTTGGAGGTTCAAAATTGGCCTCCCAAGAATAGTCGCAGAGCGAGAATCCTATGGAGGGTATTCCTTCGATCCCAGCCTCAATCGCTGCGCTCATGGTGCCGGAATAAATAACATTTATAGAGGAGTTGGCACCGTGGTTGATTCCGCTGATACAAATATCCGGTCTCCGCTCCAAGAGTACCTGCAACCCCATTTTTACACAGTCTGCCGGTGTACCGCTACAACTGTACTCTTCTTTTGCCCCATTTTCCAGATCTATTGTCACTTTTTTGGAGTACAAGGTGTTGTCTAACGTAATGGCATGTCCCATTCCGGATTGGGGACTATCCGGAGCAACCACCACTACATCCCCCATTTCGTTCATAAAGCGTATCAATGCCCTCAGTCCCGGTGCCGTTATGCCATCGTCATTCGTTACTAAGATCAAAGGTTTTGTCATGGCACATAATTTATTGTGCAAAAATACGTTTTTCATTACGATATGGGCAGGACTACGTTTAACAAAAAATTAATCCGATCATTCAAGGCTGGCATGGTTTTTTCTGTATCTTAGGGAATTCGTTGTACCTACAGGGATAAGTAAATCGGGATCATTACGACAATGGTTATGAAGACTTACTGTTATGGGTCAAAAACAAAAAGAATGGCATGGAATGGGCCAAAACAGTTATGTCGGCACCAACTTAAATGCCCCGATAGGATCGCAGTGGAAAATTGCCCCAATAACTTGGGGAAAAGAGTTAAGAACAATAAAAATTAGCAGATGAAAAAGAACTTGGCATACGGCCTATTGGTAATACTCATTGCGGTAGCATCTTGCAGTTTTACCCAAAAATCGTTTGAGACCAATGACAAAGACAAGTTGTTGTTGGATTTAATAACCTATGTCTTGCAAAAAGGGCATTATGAGCCCAAAGAGATAAACGATGATTTCTCTGTAAGCGTTTTTGAGGATTTTATCAATGTAGTTGATCCCACAAAAAGGTATTTTTTGGAAGAGGATATTTTGGAATTTGAAAAATACAAGTTCCAGATAGACGATCAAATAAAAAACACTGATATCGGATTTTTCAACTTGGTCTATGATAAGTTGGTAAAACGAATGGAAGAGGCCAAGGGCATCTATAAGGAAGTCTTGGAACAACCATTTGATTATAGCGTTAACGAGACCATTGACATCAATTATGATGACCAGCCCTTTTCCGTTTCCAAAAAGGAATTGAAAGAACGTTGGAGAAGACAGTTGAAATATGCTACTCTGGGCGCATATGATTCAAAAGTAAAGGCCAATAACGGAGAGTTAACGGCAGACGCTGAAGATGTGTATACGGAAATCGAGCCTTCCAAAAATCCAAATACATCCCGGGAAACAGTAAGGGGATTAATTAAATCCGCTGCGGAAGTTGAGGGTTCTAAAAAACCCCGGACACTTCAGGAAATAGAAAAAGAGGCCAGGGAATCTACAAGGAATACCTTGGATGAGTTTTTCGATTTTGTGGGTGAACTGGAACGCAAGGACTGGTTTGTACAATACATTAATACCATTGTAGAGGAATTTGATCCCCATACGTATTATTTTCCACCTGAGGAGAAGGAAAAATTTGACACCGGAATGTCCGGTAAATTTGAAGGTATTGGAGCCAGACTTCAGAAGAAAAAAGACCAGACCAAAATTGTGGAAATCATTTCGGGTGGCCCCGTTTGGTTAAACCAACAATTAGAGGTGGGCGATGAAATCTTAAAAGTGGGACAGGAAGATGAACCTCCTGTCGATATTGTGGGCATGCGTTTAGATGATGCCATTAAATTGATAAAAGGCCCCAAAGGATCCCTAGTTAAACTAACTGTTCGCAAGGTAGATGGTTCAACCCAGGTCATCGCTATTACCCGTGATGTGGTGGAATTGGAAGAATCCTATGCCAAATCTTCAATGATTTTTAAAGAAGATCAAAAATTTGGATTGATAAACCTACCCAAATTCTATGTGGATTTTGAAGATTATAATGAAAGGAACGCAGCCACCGATGTGGCCAAGGAAGTAGAAAGGTTGAAGCAGGAAGGTGCGGAAGGACTAATATTGGATCTAAGGGACAATGGGGGCGGATCCTTAAAAACCGTTGTTGAAATGGCCGGCCTGTTCATTAAGGATGGACCAATTGTACAGGTCCGTTCTTCGGGTAAGGGCAAGGAAGTTTATGATGACAAGGATGAGCGTATCCAATGGGATGGTCCGTTGGTGATCTTGGTAAACGAACTTTCCGCATCTGCTTCCGAGATATTGGCGGCGGCAATGCAGGATTATAAAAGAGCAGTTGTAATTGGCAGTAAGCAGACTTTTGGGAAAGGTACCGTGCAAAACGTCATCCCCTTAGACAATATTGTGCGCAGCAATGAGCATGGGGATTTAGGTGCCATAAAACTTACCACACAAAAGTTTTACAGGATCAATGGAGGCTCCACCCAGTTGGAGGGAGTAAAAAGTGATGTTGTGGTACCGGATAAATATAGCTATATAGATTTGGGCGAGCGGGACCAGAACAATCCGTTGGAATGGGACAAGATTTCTGCGGCGGATTACAAGCCATGGGATGGATATATCGATTACGAACAAACGATTGCCAGTAGTTCAAAAAGAATGTCCTCTAATTTTCAAATAAAACTTATTGAAGAGAATGCCAAATGGTTGAAGGAACAGCAGGAGGAGACGGTTGTTTCCTTAAATTATGAAGTGTATAAAAACGAGGAAGAAAAGGTAAAGGATAAATCGAACTACTTTAAATCAATTTTAGAATACGATTCCCGCCTTACTTTTAAATCCTTAAGATATGAGGAGGAGCTTTTCACCAAAGATTCCATTTTAAGGGAAAAGAGAAATCGTTGGCATAAGGATTTGGCTAAAGACGTTTATGTTGAGGAGGGGGTTAATATTTTAGAAGACCTGAAGGTCAATAATATTAAAAACGGCACAAAGCTTGCCAGTGTTAAGGGATAAACTACTTCTAAATGAACCGTAAAAGCTCCATTGCAAAATGGGGCTTTTTGTTTTTAGGGAGAAAGGCTGTAGAAATATCAGCGTAAATATCCTTTAAAATGATATTTTTAACTTATCGGTGTACAATTTTCTTAGTTTGGCCAATTTAGGAGAGATGACCATACGGCAATAGCCCTCGGAAGTATGGTTTTTATAATAATTTTGATGGTATTCTTCGGCCTCGTAAAAGATGGCTATTGGACTTATTTCTGTCACTATGGGGGCTTCAAAATAAAAGTTCATGTTTTTTAAAACGGCTTCAGCACACTTTTTTTGATCCTCATCATGGTAATAAATAACCGAACGATATTGTGTGCCCATATCGGCACCTTGTCGGTTTAGCGTAGTGGGGTCGTGGGTGGACATAAAAATCGTTAAAATGGTCTCGTAGGAGATTTTTTCGGCATTAAAAATGAGCTGCACTACCTCTGCATGCCCTGTTAGTCCCGAACAAACCTCCCTGTAGGTTGGCTTTCCCGGGGCTTTGCCTCCTGTGTAACCTGAAACTGATCTTTCAATCCCTTTTACTTCTTGAAAAACGGCTTCCGTGCACCAAAAACATCCCCCGCCCAATGTGGCCAATTTTAATTTTTTAACGTCCATTCTGTTCCTTTTCTATTTTTATCGATTCGGAATTGATACAATAGCGAAGTCCACCGGGATCAGGGCCATCCGGAAATATATGCCCCAAATGGGCATCACAGGTATTGCACATGACCTCTACCCTTACCATGCCAAACGAGGCGTCTCTTTCGTACTTTATTGCATTTTCCTTAATGGGTTGTGTAAAACTGGGCCATCCCGTTCCTGAATCAAACTTAATGGTAGAATCAAATAAGGGGGTTCCGCAGCAGATACAAAGGTATTTCCCGGTATCGTATATGCTGCAAAATGCTCCGGTGTGCGGCATTTCGGTCCCTTTTTTTCGTGTAATTTCATATTGCTGCCTCGTCAAGATATTTTTCCATTCGGCATCTTCCTTTACTACCCTTTTATCAGGTTTTGGATTGCCTTTTACACTATAATTAATGATGTCTCTCCAAGTAAGCATCTTCTTTTATTTTTTGATGGTTTTCAAATAAATGCAATCTAAAAATACCTTTTTATATGGAGCTACGCTATTTTCTTAAAACTTTTTCAGGATGGACATATAATAGAAAGTATTTCCCTAGACTTTGTCCCTGATATAGTGGGAGTTCTGGGAAGTTCTTTTATTTGTCCTATTTTTGAAACCTATAATATAACCTTGTCATGCATTTTAAATTTTTAATGATCCTTCTTGGTTTTCCTGTTTTGATCCTATCCCAGAATCCAAATAATTATAGAATACGTACCGTTGCATTCTATAATGTGGAAAATTTATTTGATACGGTAAGGGATTCCCTAATTTTTGATGAAGACAGGACCCCGGAAGGGAAAGATCGTTGGACGGGGGAGAGATACAAAAAAAAACTAGCGAACATAGCCAAAGTCCTTTCCGAAGTTGGAGCTGATATAACCAAGACCTCCCCCGATATTATTGGTCTATGCGAGATAGAAAACAGCTACGTTCTTCTCGACCTGATAAACCACCCCAGCCTTCAAAACAAGAATTATGGAATAATCCATTTTGATTCTCCTGACCTAAGAGGGATAGATGTGGCCTTACTCTACAAAAAAGATGTTTTTACCATAAGTTCATTTAATAGCCACCGACTGTTGTTGATCAACCTGGAGGAAGAGCGAAAACATACGCGGGACCAACTGGTCGTGGGCGGTATTTTGGATGATGAGCAAATCTATTTCATTGTCAACCATTGGCCATCCAGAAGTGGGGGAGAGGCCAGAAGCGAGCCTAACCGCATAGCCGCCGCACAGTTGAATAAAAAAATAATCGACTCCCTTGTACAATTGGATAGTTCCGCAAAAATAATGAGTATGGGCGATTTTAATGATGACCCAACCGATAATAGTTTTAAAAAAATTTTAAAGACAAAAGGGAATACAAAAGACCTAACGGAAAACGATTTGTTTAATCCCATGGAAGCCCTTCATAAAAAAGGAAGCGGTTCGCTGGCATATAGAGACAAATGGAACCTTTTTGACCAGATTTTCTTTACCGCCAATTTTATAGACCCGGAGAGAGTTACCTATTCCTTCTGGAAAGCAGGTATTTATAAGCCCGGTTACTTAGTAGACCCCAAAGGGCAGTACAAAGGTTATCCGTTACGCACCTATGCCGGCGGCACCTATGTGGGCGGTTATAGTGACCATTTTCCGGTGTATCTGTTTTTGCTTAAAAAAGTAAAGTAATTTAATGGGGAGGTAATTCTGCTTATACCTGAGCATCTTTCTACAATTATTAGCATCTGAAATATAAAATAGCCAACATGAAAAAAGGTATAACCCTTTTAATCGCAATGGTACTTGTTACTGCCTGAGACAATGACAATGAGAATCCTTGTGAAAATCCGCGCATAATTGATTTTGTTGGAACTGCACTTTTTATAACATTGGTAGATGTTGATGGCGCCAATCTTATTGAAAACGATACTTATCTTGAATCTGATATTAAGATGTTTATTGATGGTATAGACATGTTAACTGAAATATCTGAAGACACAAATCAATCCGGGAAAACCAGAAAGGTAATTTTGGTAACACCGATTCCTAAAAAAGGAGACCAAGTAGCCCTGCTAACACTAAACGAGACAATCACAGATACCATACTCATAAATCTAACCGAGTTTGAGAGGAAGGATGAGTACTTTACATATGTATTGCATAAGTTTAACACTGTGCTGTACAATGGGGTGCTTCAAACATTGAATTCTGAATATTATTTGCCCCGAATAGCAATTGTAAAGGAATAAAAAAAGCAACCTATGATTTTGAGGGCGCTGAAAAAGTCATTCTATTTCAGTAATTATTAAAAAAGCGATTGAATAAACTTTGGTTTTATAAGGCTATTTTTGACTCATTTATTGAATTGCCCTTTTAGTTTAAGTATTCTTTTCAGGTTCACGGTAAATATTGCGATG
>JBGTBA010000165.1:0-81580 GCA_041749595.1 Flavobacteriaceae bacterium
ACACTACGCCCCTGTTCGATTTCCTTTAGAGCCTTGATAATCTGGCTCTCACTAAACTTGCTGCTTTTCATTGTGACAGTTTGAATTTAAAGTTAATAAATTCGAATTTTAAACTGTCCTATTTTTAGGGAAGGCTACAAATTTACCATAATGTTTGTTGATTGGAAGATATTCATTTTTAGACAATCAGCCCGCATTAGGCTTATACAATGTTACCTGCTTTTATTTTTCCGCTTCGTAGTTTTGTTAAGTCTATAGTTACAAGACCTATTTTCCGCATATTCAATTTTATGTTCCGATAGAAGTTGTACAATTATTTCTCTTGTCTCTTCTTCTTCAAGTCCAAACTTTGCTCCTAGGTCAATTTCATTCAACTGTCCGTTATTTTCAACCAAAGCTTTAAAATATCTGTTTTCATTTTCCATAAGTTATTTGTTTTTTTACTGCTATCATCATATGTGGGCTAAAAGGTAAAAGATAACTGTCGTTTTCTGTGGCTTTAATAAGTTCCAATAATGTTTTTTTCTTTTCATTGTTTAGCATATTTGCAAAGTATTCTTTGTCCAACCAAGCCATTCCCTCAACTGCATAAGTATTAATGTGGATTAATTCTTGAGTTATAAACTCCTCTTTTAATTGTTCAGGTTTATGGTAATATGCTTCTGCTAAAAGCCAAGGGAAATCATCTGGCGGATTGTGTATTCCCGTTGTTAATTCTTCTTTACACATTTTAAAAAACGAATTTTTATGAATTAGTCCATTTAAAAGACCGACCAAAGTTGATGCCGTATAATTAATGGCAAAACCCAATATTATTCCGTCATTTTTTAGAACTCGTTTAGCTTCACGAATGGTTGAATCTCTGTCTTCTTTATTTTGAAGATGATAAAGTGGTCCGTGTAGTATAATTAAGTCGGCAAAATTGTTTTTAAATTCTAATTTTCGAGATTCGCCTAATTGAACGGAAAATTTATTTTTTAACTTATTCGCTCTATTTTCGGCTAATTTAATATGTTTAGGAACTGGTTCTACTAAATGTACTTGATGACCTTTTTTTGCAAGCCATTCTGAATATTTCCCTGTTCCGCCTCCAATATCAATTATTTTTGAAGTTGTGGATGGAATATATTTTTCAATTAATGATTTAATTCTTTCAAATTCAAATATTCCCATTCCTTTATCAAGTCTGGTTTCTTCGGATGCCTTATTATAAAATAATTCTATATTCCTGCTTATTAACTGTTTACTATTCATTTTTAATCATTGTATTTTCGACACATTTTGAAATGTTGAACACATTGCAAAGTGACAAACCAATTGAGTTGAAATCAATTGTTCTTGTTTAAAATTTGTTGAAATGTCTGGATATGATTATCTGTGCATTAAAAATCAGAAGATTTCTATGCGTTAATTGCTCGTTTTGTCGAGCTTGTCTTTTTGAGAAAGACACAGATAATATGTTAATTAGTAAAACAGACTACAAAGATAGATATTCCGAATTAATTCTTTCAGAGTTCGAGTTTTTTTTTAATTGCAGGTAACATCGAAGTTTATTACTCCGTAGCGCTGCTATGTTGTGTAAAAAAGCCTTCAAATAGAACAAAAAAACCTATTTTTCGCTTCAATCAAAAAAGTTTAAACCACTTCAACCGGAAAATTCTTGCAAGGTGTATCGGCCCACGAATTTTGTAGCAATATGGCGTTCAGCCAATTCAATTACTTTTTCTTACTTAAAATAATTCCTGTTTTTTTAGGCCGAATTTCTACTTGCGTTAATGTTGCCGTAGAGCGAGCGGGTCACTATTTTCTCGTACAATTCCTTAAAACCGGAGTCCTTCCCTATTTTTTGCAGTGCGTATTGCTGTATTACCAATAACGGAAGTACAATATTTTCCCGTATTATGATGGACTCGCGGGACACTACTTCTTTCTCCATGAGTATCTTCATATCGGAGATCCGTAGGAGCATTTCCTTGGACAACTTGTATTCTGCGAGCAGTAGTTTCCAAAAATCACCATATTCGGTATCCTCTTTCATGTAGCTGGTGAGCTCAAAATAGCACTTGGACAAGGACATCATACTGTTGTCCATCAAAGCCCTGAAAAAAGGCACTTCATTGTACAATAGCTTTACATCCTTTAATTTACCTAGATCTTCCATTGTTTTTAAGGCTGTGCCAATACCAAAATACCCGGGTACATTTTGCTTTAACTGGCTCCATGAACCTACAAAAGAAATGGCTCTAAGATCGCCCAATTCCAATTTGGCTTTCTGTCCCCTTTTTCCCGGCCGACTTCCAATATTGGCCTTGTTATAGTATTTTAGGGTGCTCATATTCTCCAAATAGGGCATAAATTTTTCGTGGTGCTTCAACGCATCGTATTTCTCAAAACTAAGATTGGAAAGTTCTTCTATCAATGCCCTCGCCTCTTGGGTTATGACGTTTTCCTTGCCAAATAGATTATTGGAAAGTCCGGCGGTCAACAATTGCTCGCAGTTATAGGCAAATTGTTCTTTGGTGCCGTAGGTACTTGTAATGGTCTGTCCCTGAATGGTTAGCTGTAATTCATTGTTCGCAATATCTTTAGTCTGAGAGGCGTAAAATCTATGGGTTTTACCGCCACCACGAGCCGGTGGTCCGCCCCTTCCATCGAAAAATATGGCTTTTATATGGTGTTGCGCGCAAACATCGGATAGTTTTTCCTTGGTCTTCAAAATTTCCCAATTGGCCTTTACATAGCCCCCGTCTTTTGTGCCATCTGAAAAACCGAGCATCATGGTCTGTTTTCCATTTCTTTTCGCCAAATGTGCACTGTATTCCTTTAATTGAAACAGCTTTTGCATGGTGTCCCGGGCCGTGTCCATACCTTTCATGGTTTCAAATAAGGGTACAATATCAAAAGTAACGGCATCTGTTTGCCACCCGCACCATCGAAACAATCCAAAAACAAAAAGTACCGAAAACATATCCTCCGAATTGCTTATAATGTAACGATTGCACCCATCTTCCCCATTTTTATCCTGAATAAACTTTAATTGCTGGATGTTCTCTATGGTATCTTTTACAATTTCATCATCATAATCCTCTAAAAGAACATTTAAATCTTCATGTAGCAATAAGGCAACCAGCCTGTCTTCACTGAGTTCGCCTAAATTTTCGGAAATAAGTCCGTTATTTTTTAAAACAGCCTCTACAGTCCTTACATGCATACTGTGGTCCTGGCGAATATCCAAAGTGGCAAAATGGGTCCTGAATATTTTTACTTTATCGATTAAATGATCTAAATCCCTTACATACAGGGCATGGTACTGATCCACCAAAATTTCCCTAATGGTCAACAACGGATCAATGATGGCCTTATAGCTCACGTGTTTGGAAGGATCGAACATAGCCACATATAAATTCTTGCGCAATTTATTGATATACTCCTGCAAGTCCTTGAAAGTCAGTTTCTGCTGCAGTTTTTTTAGGTCATTATAATAACACTTCATCAACGTTACGCGGAGTTCGTCTGCCACATCTTTGGTAATGGCGGCGGTTACGAACGGATTACCGTCACGGTCCCCCCCAGGCCAAAAACCGAGCTTGATGATACCGTGGTTTTCAAAAATACCATCCCTGCTGCTGCCCTTAACATAGGCGTACAATTCCCCAACCGCATCATAATACACATTTCTAAGGATGTGGATGATGTTTTTCGCCTCATCCAAAGGGGTTGGCTTTTTGGCATTCACCAATGAAGTGAGTCCCAATTGTTGTAAGGCCACATCTATTTCATTGATCTTGTTCTCTTCAATAAGGGTCCGTAGGTTTCCCATGATATCCAAAACCGCAGGCGTGTAAAATTGGGTAGGATGCGCCGTTAAAACAATGCGCGCACTGAACGTGGCCAACTTTTCGGCTATTTTATCCCAGTCCTTATTTTTTTCAACAAATTGAAAGTAATCCTTTATGGACAGGGAGCTACTGTGCTCGTTCAGTTTTGGAAAAGCGGCATCTTCCACACTATCAAACAGGACCACCTGCCGCTCCACGTATTGTATAATGCGGAACATAAAATCTATCCTGTCCTGTTCAGATGCTATGTTGGCATAGTTCTGAAAGAAGGCATCGATAATTTCCTGTGGGTTAAGCCCGGCCTTTAGGCCTCTTTGGCATTGGTCCAACAACAAAGGCAAAAGCATCCCCACATTTTCAACATTACTATAGGGCAGGCTTAGAAATAGACTATTATAGATATTGAACTTATTGTTTACCGATTTTTTAAACTCTTCTAATCTGTCTGATTGGTGCATAAAATTTCTTTTGGCTTTATAACGGAATCCTTAAAAAAGTTCCTGACGCCAAATATCGGCATTATTCAATAATAGATCGCAGGTTTAAACCCAAATAACAAAATACGCTTTGAACACCACAAAAATAACAAGGTTTACAACAATGATTACCTAATGGCGGCAAAAGAAAATACTTTTACCGTGTAATCAAAAAAGAAATACAATTTTTTCATTTTCATATAGTGTTCTCGTAAAAGAGTCCCGTCTTAGTTGATAGGGCTCTTTTTAGTTATGGGGATTTCCAAAAAACACCATCAAAAAAAACGGCTGTATTGAAGTGCCCTGAAATCCATCGTATTAAATTCCGGATTTTCATCCTTCAACTGCCTGTATGCCTTTAAACTCCCCACCGCCCTATTGGCGGCTCCGGAGAGTGCCGTTAAAGATACCGTTTTGATACGGCGGGAGGTGCCCAAAACAAATTCATGTATTCTCGGCACTTCATCCGAAACCTCTTTTAACGGGACATCCCATGCTTTCAATTGTTTTCTAAAGAGATACTCCGGTCCGTTTTTGCTATTACCGCCGGTAAAGAGCAACGTATCAACATTAGGGAATTTCATTAAGTATCCCAGTATATCCCTGAGCACAATGGCCCGCATGCCCAAGTCGGACGCATCTATTTTATTGCGTTCGGCCGAAAATACAATATCGCAAATACCAATTTTACGTTCCCTTAGAAATTGTTTGCGCTGCGTTATGGCATCCAATGACGTTTTATACTGAAGATTCAATTTAAAAATCCGGTCCAAAATAGGCCACAGCTGCCCGTCCCGACTGCCGTAGCAAAAATCCACATCGCCCTCCCTTAACATTCCCAAGGTAAACCGGGGCGGTGGCAAGGTGCCCACTATCAGTTTTGTAGCGGCCCCGAAAAGAAAAGGCTCGTAGGGATGGGTATGTAAAAAAGGTTCGTCCATTGGATGTAATTCCAGATAAATTCCTTTCAAATATAGCCTTTATGTAGCTAACCCTTTTTCAATGTAAAAAACCACAATGACCCATTACGGACAATTAGGATAAATACAGAACCCAAATCATTGCAAAATTGCCCTAAAAACATTACTTTACTGGAAAATTATTCAAGAAATTAAATTTTGAAAATATGGGAAAAGGCGATAAAAAATCCAGAAGGGGCAAAATTGTAAACGGAACCTACGGAACCCGAAGAAAACGAAAAATTAAAATACGTCCTTTAGTGGAGGAAAAAATAGATATCAAGAAAAAGAAATAAATCAATCCAGCACAAAATTCAGCACCGCGCTGCCTTCCTCTGAAATAGAAAGCTCATAGGTATAAAACCCTATGGGCAACGGAGTTTCCCCAACAAAATCAATAGGTTGTAAGATGAAGGTTTCCCCGTTGGCCTCGATCTGTACAAAATCGAATTCGTAGGCTTCTTCAAACTCCTGATAGTCGGAATAATCGTCCGGTTTTATATTGAGGTACACATTTTCCTCACTGCCAATTTGTACGCTATCAAAGGTGATGCTGCTGCTGTTTTTGATCCGGATATTGGCCAAAGTTACATCATCGTCCCTATCGGTGCAGGCCACAAAGACTACGGCCAAAAGTAAAATGGTAAAGAACTTGGTTTTCATGACTTGTAGCTTACGGTATAGTAACGAATTCAAGTAAAAAATATTCTATTTTGTTCTTAAAAATTCGCCCTTTTTTTAATCGTGCGTTTTTTACCTCACAAACACCAACTCATTCTCCTTTTGGGAGAGGGTTTCGCTAAACCCATAGCCTTGATAATTAAACCCTTTTAAATCTTCCCGTGTTTTTACCTCCCTGTCAATAATATAGCGCACCATATACCCTCTAGCTAACTTGGCATAGGTCATAATGGTCTTGTATTCCCCATTCTTTCCTTCCTTGAAAACAATGTTGACCACAGGCACTTTAAGTTTTTTTGTGTCGATGGCCTTAAAATACTCATTGCTGGCCAGATTGATGAACAGCTCATCCTTTTCCAATTCCTCGTTTAGCGCTTTGGCTATTTTCGGTTTCCAAAAGGCGTAAAGATCCTTTTTTTTTCCGATCGCAATTTTAGTGCCCATCTCCAAGCGGTAAGGCTGCATCAGGTCCAAAGGCTTTAGTATCCCGTACTGCCCGGAAAGAATGCGCAGCGAATTTTGAAGCGCAGCGAATTTTTCTAAAGGAATTGAACGTACATCCAAACCCCTGTACACATCCCCACTAAAGGCATAAATGGCAGGTCTGGCATTGTCTGGAGTAAAAGGAAGTTTCCATTCCTGATTACGTTCATAATTTAACTGTCCCAAATTTTGAGAGATATCCATAAGTTTAGACAGGTTTTTGGTTGATTTTTTTTTGAGGAGCGCATTTATTTTTTCGGCTTCCGATAAAAAAATACCTTCTGTAAATTTGGAGGTTGGTAATTTGCTTTCAAAATCCAATGATTTTGCAGGGGATATTACAATTTTCATTTGCTTAACAGTTTTAATTTGCACAGGTTATCATTCGGGCTTGTTTCGCATTACGGCATGTTGGGCTGCCATTTTCTGCTGTAATTAACCTAAAATTTTTAATGCCTCGAATTATAATTTATAAAAATAACATCCTTTTTTTGCATGGCCTATGCCGCGAAAAAAGTTTTTGTTTATGGCATTATTCGGTCTGACTATGCTTGGTGTATTGCTGCCATTTTTCAATACAGCCGGCCATATCCTCTGGCAACTCAGAATTGAACTGCATAAACTTCCCACTCACGGGATGCACAAATCCCAAGGTCTTGGCGTGCAATGCTTGCCGGGGCAAAATCTTAAATGCATTGTCTACAAACTGTTTGTATTTGGTAAAGGTGGTTCCTTTTAACATTTTGTCGCCGCCATAGCGTTCATCATTAAATAAGGTGTGCCCAATATGTTTCATATGAACCCGTATCTGGTGTGTGCGCCCTGTTTCCAATTTACAGGAAATAAGGGTTACATAACCCAAACGTTCCAACACTTTGTAATGGGTAATGGCTTCCTTACCCTGATCGCCATCCGGAAAAACGGTCATCTGTAATCTATTTTTAGGGTGGCGACCTACATTACCCTCTACCGTGCCACTATCTTGCTCAACATTTCCCCATACCAAGGCAATATATTCGCGTTCACTGCTTTTTTCAAAAAATTGTTTGGCAAGGTGGGTCATGGCTGCCTCCGTTTTTGCCACCACCAAAAGTCCGGAGGTATCCTTGTCTATACGGTGTACCAAACCGGGCCTTTCATTGCTGTTCACCGGCAAATCCTTTTGATGGTGCAACAGCGCATTAATAAGGGTTCCCGAGTAATTTCCATGTCCGGGGTGCACCACCATGCCGGCCGGTTTGTTTACTACCAGAAGCACCTGGTCTTCATAAACAATATCCAAGGGAATATCTTCCGGTAACAATAAAAATTCATAAGGTGGATGGGCGAAGAGTACTTTAACCTCATCTCCCGCCTTTACCCTGTAATTTTGCTTTACAATGGCATTATTCACCCAGATATGGCCATCTTTCGCTGCCTGTTGTATTTTGTTCCGGGTGGCATTTTCAATAAAATTCATCAAATACTTGTCCACCCGAAGCGGTTCCTGACCTTTGGAAGCTATAAATTTATGGTGTTCAAATAGGTCTTCCTCATGGATGCCCAACTCATCATCTTGTTCCATATACTATTCGGAATCTTCCTTTATCTGGGCCCTTTCGGTAATGGTGCCATTGCCACAGATGAGCTCTATCCTGGAGGTTTTGGGTAATTTATCGCCCGGAGACACATTTTTGCCCTTGTGTTTAATATAGTACACCATGTCCTTGCCCAGTTCATCTACATACGTAACCCTTTCCACCTCCAGGCCCACTGCTTGGAGCATGGAACTTGCATTACGCTGGGTCACCTGGATAATATTGGGAATTGTCACTTTTTTATATCCCGAAGGGTTTACGGTAACATATATTTTCCTGTTCCTTTTTACTTTACTCCCCGCAAGCGGGCTTTGTTCTATGATTGAAAATTTAGGGTAATCGGGGTTATAATTGGCAGAATCCAACACTTCATAACGCAGTCCGGCATTTTCAATGGTTTTCCTCATTTCCATTACAGACAATTTGGACAGGTCTGGAACCGCAACAAATTCACCGTGATTAGTGGAGTTTTTGAGCCATTGCATCAATAGTACAACCAATATAATGGACACCAACAGTGCCAATCCCAATTGAATCAAAAAAACCTTACTTTTAATAAAGGCCAAAAAATTTCCCATAATCTATTTATTATCTAACAAAGATAGGAAACCCACAGCATTTTTTATTTACTTTGATTTTCTGAAATTCATTATACAGGATCAGCCATTATGCAACAGACGAAAAGAAATATAGCCATCATTATGGGCGGGTACTCCAGTGAGCACAAAATATCATTGAAGAGCGGTAATGTGGTCCATAGGTATTTGGATAAAGATCGATTTAATTCATATCGCATAACGATTCTTAAAGACAAATGGGTATATACTGATGAAAACGGGCAAGAACACCCCATAAACAAACATGACTTTTCCGTGAGGCTGGACCACCGGATCCTGCATTTTGATTGTGTTTTCAATGCCATACACGGGTCACCGGGGGAAGATGGGCATATGCAGGCCTATCTTAAACTTTTGGGCATTCCGCAAACTTCTTGTGGACATTATCAGGCAGCATTGACCTTCAACAAAAGAGATCTTTTAAGTGTGCTTAAACCCTATGGCATAAAATCCGCCACTTCATATTACCTCAATTTAGGGGACGAAATAAATGAACAGGAAATTATCGAAAAAGTAGGCTTGCCCTGTTTTGTAAAGGCCAATAAAGCGGGCAGCAGCTTTGGGGTTTCCAAAATATATAAAAAGGAAGACCTTAAACCGGCCATTGAAATTGCCTACAAAGAAGATGACGAAATCATAATTGAAGCCTTTTTGGACGGAATTGAGGTTTCTGTAGGAGTCATAAAATATAAAGGAGAGACCAAAGTGTTGCCGATCACGGAAATTGTTTCCGAAAATGATTTCTTTGATTATCAGGCCAAATATGAAGGGAAATCGAAGGAGATTACCCCTGCAAGGATTTCCGCTGAGCAAGAACGAAAAGTGCAAATAATGGCGCAACGCGCCTATGACGTCTTAAAAATGAAAGGTTTCTCAAGAAGCGAGTTTATCTTTGTGGGCAATGATCCCTTTATGCTGGAGATGAACACCACCCCGGGACTTACCACAGAGAGCATTTTGCCCCAACAGGCACAAGTGGCGGGCATATCACTATCCGAACTTTTTGGAAATGCCATTGATGAGGCTTTGAAAGAAAATAAGTAACTTTGACCACGAACAAAATCCATTTCCCGTGAAAAGACGTGCCGTATTTCCCGGTTCTTTTGACCCGCTCACCTTGGGGCACTATGACATAATCCTTAGAGGAATTACACTTTTTGATGAGCTTATCATTGCCATAGGCATCAACACGGAAAAAAAATATATGTTCTCCATGGAGGAGCGCAAAAAGTTTATACGCGAAGCGTTCAGGAACGAACCAAGGGTAAAGGTACTCTCCTACCAAGGTCTTACGGTAGATTTCTGCAAAAAGGAAAAGGCAGGTTTTATTTTAAGGGGCCTTCGCAACCCGGGCGATTTTGAATTTGAAAAAGCCATTGCCCATACCAACAGGAAATTGTCTGAAATAGAGACCGTTTTCTTACTTACTTCTTCCGGCAAGTCGTATATAAGCTCTTCCATAGTAAGGGATGTAATTAGAAATGGCGGCGATTATACCGGACTTGTCCCCGAAACGGTAAGGGTCAAATGATCTGAATAGGCCATTTCCATTCCCTGGCTTTATAAATATTCCCTCTTCATAACAGATCCACCCCCATATATGTGTCCTTTATTTGAATAAGGATATTCTTGCCACCGTGCACGCTTTCCCAAATGGCATCCCATGGTAAGTTGGCGAATGCCGCAAGAAACACATAATATTAGGTAATACCATTATAATAGGTCTTCACAACGGGTTTTTTACAATTCACAACAAAGTGTCATCTATGTTGTAAAATAACTATATTTTGGTAGGAAAATACATCGCAATGATAAGGGGAACACAAATAACATCTCATAATTACCTTATAAAACAACTGCCCAGCGCAACGGCTTTCATAGATTCAAAACTTCAGGTTGTCCACGCTTCGGACAAATGGATTTCCGATTTCGACTTTTCCAATAGGAATGTGTTCGGCAGAACGTTGCATGAACTCTTTGGGGGCATTAGCGATACCTGGAAGATAGCTTTGGAAAACTGCCTAAAAGGTGAATCCGGAGATCTGTTGAGAGAATCTTACTTTGACGGCAATAGAGATGAGAAATGGTTTGAATGCTCTAATATTCCTTGGTATGATGCCAAAGAAAACATTATAGGCATAATTATACTAACGGACAATATTGTCCATAGGCCAAATGACAACTTAAAACTGGAGAAACTACAATTGCTCTTGGACACCAAATCGGAAGTTTCAAAAATTGGCAGTTGGGAATATGACATAACAAAAAATAAATTGTTTTGGTGCAATATGACCAAGATAATACACGAAGTCCCAATGGATTTCCAACCAAATATCGAAACCGCCGTAACCTTCTATAAAGAGGGCTACAGCAAAAATACCATTTCCATGGCGCTTTATAAAGCTACCGAATACGGGGTTCCCTGGAGTGAAAGATTACAGCTGGTTACGGCGAAGGGCAATGAAATATGGGTCGTAGCTGCCGGAAAACCCATATTTGAAAATGGTAGGCCTATTGGCGTTATAGGCACTTTCCAGAATGTAAACGACCAGGTTTTAACCGAAATAAAAACAAAGGAAAGGGAACAGCTCCTACAAACCTTAATAGACCACTTGCCCCTAAATGTATATATAAAGGATTTGGAGTCCAGAAAAATATTGGTGAATAAATCAGAATGTCAATGGCTTGGAGTTGCCCACCCTGATCAAATCTTGGGAAAAACGGATTTTGACATCTATGACGACACCATGGCAAGTACTTTCCGGGAAGAAGATTTGGTTGTAATAAACTCATTGCGACCCATCTTGGGTAAGGAATCCTATATTATTAAAAGCGATGGCACCGCCACCCATTGCTTGGTATCTAAAATTCCCCTCATTGGAACCGATGGCAAAGCTTACGGAATAGCGGGCATTAGCATGGATATATCCGATTTAAAACGAAAAGAGGAAGAGTTGAGGAAATTGATAAACGTAACCTCTTTACAGAATAAAAAGTTGATCAACTTTGCACATATCGTATCGCACAACCTGAGATCCCATACCGCCAATTTTTCCATGTTATTGGATTTTCTGATGCATGAAAAGGATGAGTCGGAAAAGCAAAAAATAATCAATATGTTGATCAATGCCTCAGACAACCTCTTGGAAACTATGGACAATCTCAATGAAGTGGTCGCCATTAGCACGAACGTTGACTTGAAAAAACATACCATCAACCTAAACGAAAAAATAAATGACGTAGAACAAAATTTAAACGCATTTTTAAAGAACAATAACGCCACGATCATAAATGAAATACCGGATGATGTCCACATTAAGGTTGTTCCCGCCTATATTGAAAATATATTGATGAATTTCATTACCAATGCCGTTAAATATAAAAGACCCGAAGAGCCCCCATTGATAAAGCTTTCCACCAACCGTTTTGAAGATCATACCATCCTTAGTATTCAGGATAACGGCCAAGGAATAGACCTAAAGAAATACGGGGATAAACTTTTCGGGATGTACAAAACCTTTCACAACAACCCAGATGCCCGTGGCATAGGCCTATTTATTACCAAAAACCAGATAGAGGCCATGAACGGCAAAATAATGACCCATAGCGAAGTGGGCAGGGGAACAACGTTTAAAATATATTTTAATGAAAAAGATTAGATCCATTTGCATTATTGACGATGACCCAATTACGGTGTTCGGAATCAATAGATTGTTAAAAAGCATAGATATATGCGACGACATTCGCACCTATAACAATGGAAAGGTCGCAATTGACGGTATCAAGGAATTGTTAAAAGAAAACAAAGAAATTCCAGAAGTGATTTTTCTGGATATCAACATGCCCATAATGGATGGTTGGCAGTTTTTGGAAGAGTTCATCTCCCTACACTTTGAAAAAAAAGTTAGGATAAACATCATTACTTCTTCCATCGATCCCTTCGACCTGCAAAGATGCGATAGATTCAAGGCCATTACCCACCACGTAATAGAATTCAACAACAAACCCATCAGTAGGCAGGAAATCCAAGAAATAACAAAGGTTGCCTAACCCTTTGAGTCCCTATTTTTCTTAAATTTGGGGCAATAGGCCATAAAATGGTTTTTTGGGTGGGAATTCCAGGTTTCTTTTTGGGGACCTTATTCCTTTCCATAAACTTTTACCGCCCATAAAATCGGGGCTCGTTCCTCTATAGCTATTTTCCGCCCAATGAAAACCTTTCTAAAAACCGTATTTGCCCTTTCCCTTTTTTTAGCCTGTGAAAAGCAAAAAAAAGATAAGGTGCTGGATTTCCAGACCCCATTTGAAATTTCCCTTGGGCAAGAAACTGCCACCTACAAAGAGACCATAGATTTTTACATTAACCTATCCAAGGAATTTCCTGAAATAAATGTGCAAACAGTGGGCGATACCGATAGTGGTTACCCATTGCACATGGTAACCTTTAATACTGATGGAAATTTCAACTTTCAAAAAATAGGCAAAACCAAGAACATCATTTTAATAAACAATGGCATTCATCCGGGCGAAAGCGATGGTATTGACGCTACCATGCTATTATACCGGGACTTGGCCACGAAAAAACTTGTGCCCCCAAAAAACACGGTTTTGGTGACCATCCCTATCTATAATATCGGTGGGGCATTGAACAGGAACAGTACAACCAGGGCCAATCAAAATGGGCCAAAATCATACGGTTTTAGGGGCAATGCCCAAAATTATGACTTAAATCGGGATTTTATAAAAACCGACACAAAGAACACAAGGACCTTTGCCAACATTTTTCACCTGGTGAAACCGGATATCTTTATAGATAACCATGTAAGCAACGGAGCGGATTATCAGTATACGTTGACGCATCTTTTTACCCAACACAACAAACTTGGTGGGGAATTGGCAAAATATCTCCAAGAGGAAATGATACCCTCTTTGGAAAAAAGGTTGGCAGATGCCAATTGGGACATTACGCCTTACGTAAACGTAGACAATGAACCTCCCGAAAAAGGTTTTTCTCAGTTTTTGGATTCCCCAAGGTATTCCACAGGCTATACCACACTTTGGAATACCTTGGGAATGATGGTGGAAACCCATATGCTAAAACCCTATGACCAAAGGGTTAAGGGCACATACCGGCTCTTATTAGAGGTAATCGGTATTGTGGAAGCAGACACGGAAAAAATAAAATCGCTCCGGGAAAATGCCGAAAAAGCCTATTTGAAAGATGGGGTTTATCCTTTACAATGGACATTGGACACCACTAAAGTCTCTACCCTGAATTTCAAGGGTTTTGAAGTGGACGTTATTGCAAGTGAGGTAACCGGATTGCCAAGGCTTAAATATAACAGGAGCAGACCATACACTAAGGAAATTCCCTATAGTAATTATTACGCCCCATCCCGTACCGTTCAAATTCCAACCGCGTACATTGTAAAAAAGGGATGGTCCAAAATAATTGATTTAATGGCATTGAACCATATTACCTATAACACATTGCCCAAAGACACCACTTTATTGGTAGAATCCTACAAAATAAATTCGTATAAAACAATGCCGGACGCTTTTGAGGGCCATTATCCCCATTTCGATACAGAAGTTTCCAAATCCCTTGAAAAAATAAAATTTCATCAGGGAGATATTGTCGTTCCCACCAATCAGGCCGGAATTCGCTATTTAATGGAAACTTTAGAACCAGAGGCCACGGATTCCTTTTTTAACTGGAATTTCTTTGATGCGATCCTTCAACAAAAGGAGCATTTTTCTTCCTATGTGTTCGAGGATCTTGCGCTGGAAATACTTAATTCGGACAACGTTCTTAAAGAGGCGTTTCTTCTCAAAAAAGCAACGGACCAAAAATTTAAGAACAATGCCGAAGCCCAATTGGATTGGGTTTATAAAAGATCGGGGCATTATGAACCGTCCCATCTGCAATACCCCGTGTACCGTATATTGAAAGATTCCCTATACATGGAAGGCGCATCAAAAAACTAACCTTCGAAAAGGATTTTAATATTGGCATACGAATTAAGAAGTGCTTTTTTTATCTTTTTTGGCCCTTTCCACTTCACTTTTTCAATTCCTTCGTCCATGTTCCCCACCAAATCCCCTTTATAAGAAGTGGACATGGAATACCAATGGACTTCCTTCAATTTGTATTTTCCGTTTCTTTTAAAAATATGGTATGTGGCCCTAAGGAAATTTTCTATTCTCAATCCTTGAACCCCTGTTTCTTCCTCCACTTCCCTAATCGCGGCCTCTTCCAGGGATTCTCTCTTTTCCACTTTCCCCTTGGGCAGGTCCCATTTATCATTTCTATATATGAATAGGACCTTTCCCTCCCTGTTGGTGACAACACCTCCCGCTGCAACCACCAATGGCACTTTTTTAGCGAACTTCCTTAAGATTTCCTCGTAATTGGGATGGTATATATATGCCTCTTCAAGTTTCTTTTTGGTCAAAGCTTCTATGGCCTCGTTTATGGCAACGCCGTTCATTAAAAAACAGTTGCCCTCTGTTGCATCAGACAGCTTATTTGTTAAAATAAGGGGAGACTCATTAACAAAAACTTTATACATTTGCGTCATGGTTTTAGACAAAGGCACCGCACAAAAAACAGCAGAGCTTCTGCTACAAATTAATGCAATTAAGTTGAAACCAGAAAATCCATTTACATGGGCTTCTGGATGGAGCTCCCCCATCTATTGCGATAATAGGGTTATCTTGTCATATCCACGTATAAGGAATTATATCCGAGAGGAAATGGCCAAGCAGGTAGAGGCACTTTATGGCAAGCCAGATACCATTGCCGGGGTGGCGACCGGGGCAATCGGCATTGGAATGTTGGTGGCAGAATACTTGGACCTTCCTTTTGTATATGTTAGGCCAGAAGCAAAATCGCATGGACAGCAGAACAAAATTGAAGGATATATAAAGCAAAATCAGAATGTAGTGGTCATCGAAGATTTGATCAGTACCGGAAAAAGCAGCCTAAATGCAGTGGGTGCACTACAGGAAATAGGAGTGCACATCAAGGGAATGGTGGCCATTTTCAATTATGGCTTTGACGTCGCCACTGAAAATTTCAAGGAAAAAAACATTGAACTGCACACCTTGAGCAATTATGAATATTTAATAGACCAGGCCTCGCAGACTGGTTACATTAAAGAAGCGCAACTAAAAACGCTATTGGACTGGAGAAAAAATCCGGCCGATTGGAAACCCTAGGAATATGTTTATAGAAACACCAAAGAAAATAGTTTCAAAAAGTGCCAAAGAAGTTTTTGAATTCCTGGCAGACCTTAAAAATTTTGAAGCCTTAATGCCGAATACTATCAGCAAGTTTGACGTTTTAAATGAAAACAGGCTCTTATTTGCGCTAAAAGGAATGCCGGAGATAGTGCTGCAAAAAAAAGACCAAAAACCATTTGAAAAAATAGTCTTGGGGGCTGCCAATGACAAATTGCCCTTTACCCTTACCGCAGATATCCTTCATGTCGCCGACAACAAAAGCGAGGTAACCTTAAGTTTTGATGGTGCGTTCAATGCCATGATGGCCATGATGGTAAAGGCCCCCATTACCAATTTCATGAGAACCCTGTCGGAAAACCTTGACAAAATATAAGTGCCCTTTCTTAGGAGAACTTAATATAAAAGCTTTATCTCTTTTAAATCGAATTCCTTTAAAATAGATCCCTCAAGTTCTATCCTGATTTTCCCGTCCGGGGAAACGCCCCTGATAAACCCCATTAACGATTGGCCTTCCCTGTTTTCAAAGGTTGATGGTTTGTCCTTTCTAAAAAGTGCCTTTTCATAGGCCATTTTAATTTCGGCACTGTTCCCTTTTCCCAGATCTAAAAAAACCTTCTTCATCTCAATAAGCACTATCTGTAATACCTCGTCCAAATTAAAAATGGTTCCCAATAGTAATTTAAGGGAAGATGCTTGGGGCAAATTGATAAAATTTGACTGATTTACATTTAAACCTATCCCTATCGCACATTCCTGTATCCCTTTACCAGAGTACATATTTTCCATTAAAATACCACAGACCTTGAAACGACCTGACAGAATGTCGTTTGGCCATTTAATGCTTAAATCCGGCACTTTTAGCCGCTTTAATGCGCCATAAACAGCTAGTGAAACGCAGCGATTTAGGATAAACTGGTCCGCTATGGGAAAATTATCCATCCTTTTCAACACGCTAAACGTGAGGTTTTTACCAGATTCCGATTCCCATATGGCATCCATTTGTCCACGACCCTTCAATTGCTTTTTGGCCATTACCACCGTAAAATCCCCCAAAGATTCGGTAGCCATCAGATTTTTCAAGAAAGCATTCGTTGATTCCGTGGCATTAAGTTTGATTATCTGCATACGTTCTCATTAATATTTGGAAGTACAATCTTATATTAAAAACAATAGCAAAAAAAAACAAAAAAACAATAACTTTGTAAAAACTAAACTTTTTGAATGCAGAAAAATAAGGCGAGTGCAGATGAGTTGATTACCTTAATCTTAAATGGAATAGAAGAAGTCAAAGGACATGATATAAATTTACTTGACTTAAGGGAAATTGAAAATACCGTTTGTGACTACTTTATCATCTGTAACGGCACTTCCAACACGCACGTTAATGCAATCGTCAGCTCAATCCAAAAAACTGTCAGTAGGGCCATTAAAGATAAGCCGTGGCATGTAGAAGGATCGGAAAATGCAGAATGGGTCTTAATGGATTATATTAACATCGTTGTGCATGTCTTTCAGAAACAAATCCGGGAATTCTATGACATAGAAGGCCTTTGGGGCGATGCAAAAGTTACCATGGTGGAAAGTAGTTTTAATCAGTAAAGGAAATAATGGCAAAAGATAACAATTCAGCACCGAATAAACCCCGTTTCAGTTCTTGGTGGATTTATGGCTTAATCGCGGCATTACTCATAGGTTTTCAGTTTTTTGGAACCGGAAACTTCAGTAGCACCAAAAAAACCACCACTTCAGAACTACAGGAATATCTCCGCAATGGCGATATCGCAAAGATATTGATCATTACCAATACGAGACAGGCAAAGGTTTTCCTTACCGATGAGGCTTTGCAAAAAGACGTACATAAAGAGGTGGCCGAAAAACCCTTGATCCCTTCTACCGGGCTTATTCCCCAATACGTGTTGGATTACGGCGATCTCCAAAATTTTGAAAACGAGATCAAGAACATCAAAAAAGAGAACAATCTGGACACCATCGTAGATTACGATACCGAATCCAATGTTTTAGGGGATCTCCTATTAGGTTTACTTCCATTTATCCTCATTATAGGTATCTGGATCTATCTAATGAGGAGAATGTCCGGTGGTGCCGGTGGCGGTGGCGGTGGACAAATATTTAACATCGGCAAGTCCAAGGCCAAACTTTTCGACGAAAAAACGGACACAAGGACTTCTTTTAAGGACGTTGCCGGACTGGAAGGCGCAAAAGAAGAAATAGAAGAAATAGTGGAATTCCTGAAATTCCCGGATAAATATACTTCATTAGGGGGGAAAATCCCGAAAGGTGCACTATTGGTAGGTCCTCCAGGTACAGGAAAAACCTTATTGGCCAAAGCAGTGGCCGGTGAGGCCAAAGTACCTTTCTTTTCCTTATCCGGATCAGATTTTGTGGAGATGTTCGTTGGTGTAGGCGCCTCTAGGGTCCGGGATCTCTTTAAGCAAGCTAAGGACAAGTCGCCCTCCATTATTTTTATAGACGAAATAGATGCCATTGGAAGGGCAAGAGGAAAAAATAATTTTACGGGGTCCAACGACGAAAGGGAAAATACGCTGAACCAATTACTTACCGAAATGGATGGTTTTGGAACCAATACCAATGTTATTGTGTTGGCGGCCACCAACCGCGCAGATGTTTTGGATAAAGCCTTAATGAGAGCGGGAAGGTTTGACAGGCAGATTTATGTAGATCTGCCGGACATCAGGGAACGTAAGGAAATTTTTGAGGTACATCTAAGGCCCATAAAAACCGCCGAAGCTTTAGATCTTGACTTTTTAGCGCGGCAAACCCCGGGGTTCTCCGGAGCCGATATAGCGAACGTTTGTAATGAAGCAGCGCTAATCGCAGCCCGGAAGGAGAAAAAAGCCGTAACCAAGCAGGATTTTCTGGATGCGGTGGATAGAATTGTAGGAGGTCTGGAAAAAAAGAATAAGATCATTACGCCGGGGGAGAAAAAAACAATCGCCTACCACGAGGCCGGGCACGCCACCACGAGTTGGATGTTGGAGCATGCGGCCCCATTGGTAAAGGTAACCATAGTCCCAAGAGGGCAGTCGTTGGGAGCGGCGTGGTATTTACCGGAAGAACGCCTTATTGTGCGCCCTGAGCAGATGTTGGATGAAATGTGCGCTACCCTAGGTGGCAGGGCCGCGGAAAGAGTTATTTTCAACAAAATTTCTACGGGAGCGTTGAGCGATCTGGAGAAAGTGACCAAACAAGCCAGGGCCATGGTTACCATTTATGGCTTGAATGAGGAAATCGGAAATCTCACATATTATGACTCCTCAGGCCAAAATGAGTATGGGTTTTCTAAACCATACAGTGAAGAAACCGCTCAAAAGATCGATCAGGAAATTTCCAAGATGATCGAAGAGCAGTATAAACGGGCCGTTGAACTTCTCGAAAAGAATAAGGACAAACTAATAGAATTAGCAGAGCGTTTATTGGAAAAAGAAGTTATCTTTAAAGACGATTTAGAGAAAATTTTTGGCAAAAGATCTTTTGAAAACGATTTTGATGGAAAAGGACAGGAAAAAATAAAAGAAAAAGAAGATGTAGAAGAAGAAGTGTCTGTAGTGCCACAAAAAACCGAAGAAACGTCTAAAAAAGGAAAAAACAAAAAATAAATTGGGGGCGTTCCCCTCCTGTTAGCGCACAACATAAAAAATACCGGTTTGTAAAAGACAATGGGCCTATTTGAAAAACTTTTTGGCGGCGGCAAAAATAAAGTCTCAAAAGAAACCGAGGAGACCAGGGGGCAGCATATGCCCGATCTCAACATTCCCGCCGATGAAAAGTTCACCATCAATTTTAAAAAAAACGGCGGTAAATTTTTATATTGCGATTCCTTCAAGGAAATTTCGGATACTTTAAAAAATATAATAAAAGAAAATCATTGGGAAGAACTGCCTTTCTTTTCCATGAACCCCAGACTAGAGGAAAAATTTTCAAAACAAAATATAAGCTTTACCGATAAAATCAACAAAAGTGAGGTCTTTTTTACCACTTGCGAATATTTAATCGCCCAGAATGGATCTATTTTGGTATGTTCCAATCAGCTCAAAGAAAAAAAGCTTCACGAACTCCCGGACAATTTAATTGTATTTGCCACGACCAGCCAACTAGTTGAATCTATCGGCGAAGGATTGAAAAACATTAAAAAAAAGCACAAAAACGGAATCCCCGGGAACATTACCACTATAAAACATTTTATGCCATCGGCAGCAAATAAGGAAGATTTCCTTACCTACGGGAGCAGCTGTAAAAATTTATACCTATTACTCCTGGAGGATCTTTAATATGAGGGAAATCCTAAGGCGCATAACAACCGGGGCAATATATGTTACATTATTGCTTTCCGCCGTTTTTCTAAGTTCAGATGCCTTTGATTTTTTATTCATGACTTTTGGTCTTACATGTCTCTATGAATACAAACGCATGGTCGCTCTAAGGGGATACCATGTTTTTATTGCATATCTTGCCCTATGGTGGGGCTATATCTATCTAATCCATGATAAAGTTTTGATCAACATTTTGATGTTCCTCACAATTACGGTTAATTTTGCGCTTTTATTTTATCTGTTTTCAAAAAAGGAACATTTTTTCAATCGCGTACAGAAATTTATTATTGGGCTCTTTTACATTGGTGGTGGGTGCATATTTTTAACGATGATACCCTACAAGGACAACAATTTTGCAAAGTTTTTGATTATGGGGATTTTTCTGTTGATCTGGGTAAACGATTCTTTTGCCTATGTGGTTGGAAAAATGATGGGGCGTACCAAATTATATCCAGCGGTTTCGCCGAAAAAGACCGTTGAGGGCAGTGTTGGGGGGTTTGTTTTTGCTTTGATCACAGCGTATTTCTTATCAAAATATGAAACCAATATTAGTCTTTCCCAATGGATGATCTTGACCACTGTTGTTGTTGTTGTGGGAAATTTAGGGGATTTGATAGAATCCAAATTCAAAAGGGCTGCCGGGGTAAAGGATAGTGGTGCCATTTTGCCGGGGCATGGAGGTATGTTGGATCGCTTGGACAGTATGGTATTTGCCGCCCCATTTGCCTATTTAACTTTAAATATCTTTTCTTATGTTTCATAAAGAAGGCCAAAAAATAATACTGGCTACTTTTTTTGCTGTCGGAACAATAATCCTTTTGACACAATTTTTTATCGAAATCCTATGGCTCAGACTTGCTTTTCAAATATTTTCCTTACTGATCCTAGTTTTAATACTGCAATTTTTTAGAAACCCGGAAAGAAATGTAGTGAAAAGTTTCAATGAAATTTTGGCGCCGGTAGATGGCAAAGTCGTGGTCATTGAAGAAGTCGAGGAAAATGAATTTTTTAAAGGCCGTCGAAAACAGGTCTCCATTTTTATGTCGCCCATAAATGTGCACGTTACCAGATATCCTGCCAGTGGCCTTATAAAATACGCCAGATACCATCCTGGAAAATACTTGGTCGCCTGGCACCCCAAATCAAGCGAGGAAAATGAACGCACTACAGTTGTCATTAACACGCCAAAATTTGGCGACATTATGTACAGGCAGATAGCAGGGGCAATGGCGCGCCGCATTGTAAATTATGCCGAAGAAGGGGAAAGTGTGCGGCAAGGTGAAGATTCCGGGTTCATTAAATTTGGTTCAAGGGTAGATTTATTCTTACCTTTAGATTGTGCCATAACCGTAAAACTAGACCAAAAGGTTGTCGGAGCTAAAACCTGTATTGCAACACTACCAGCCAAAGATGATAAAGAATGAGAAATTACAGACCGATTTTTTATCGGCCGTACATTTGGTGAACAATTTAAAAAATCCACTGCCCCCGGATCTGTTGTTAAAGTTGTATGCCTATTATAAAATAGCCAATGAAAATTTTGCAAATCCGGGAAGTAAAACACCCCTGATAAATGCCTTTAAGGCCAATGCGCTTTTTCAGGCACAAAATGTGGGAAAGGAAGAAGCCATGGAGAAATATATTGTTTTGGTGCAACAGGAAATCCTTGCAAAGGACAAATAAATTCATTTTTATTCCCCATATAGGTCATTGATGTTGGCCTCGCAAAGTTCCATTAAAAGTTTTCCTATTTTTTCCGTTACGTCTTTAAAGTAAAATTCCCCTTTTTCCTTTGTGGCATACATCGGATTTCCAACCCCTGTATCCTCCGAGATTTGGGACCATTTGCGTTCGGCCCATAACCAACCTTCGGAGAACGCCTTAATTTTATATCCTTTGGATCTTCCTTCTCCCCAATTTTCTTTGGACAATACCAGATCTGGCCGAAGATAAAGCATTAGACTGGTTTCCATCTCGTCCGCGTGGTCTCCTTTTTCATCAAAATAGGTAGACTTGTCCATGGATTGGAACCAATTGGAAAAACAAATGAACATTTTTGGGAATTTCAAACCCAATTCCCGTACCAGTGGCTTAAAATCGTTGCCCCCGTGGCTATTGAAAATAAGCAATTTATATATGCCTTGTCGGTTAAGCGTTTCAATAACATCAGACAAAATGGCCATTTGGGTACTTGGATTTAAATTAATGTCCAAATAAATATCAGACTGTCCGGTATTCACCCCAAAGGGAACGGTTGGTAAAACAATCAATTTACCGCCCTTTTCCCAGGCAATTTTGGCCGAAGCGGCCGCAATATAATCCGACTCAAAAACGTCCGTTGCGTATGGCAGGTGGTAGTTGTGCGCCTCTGTAGCGCCCCATGGCAAAACGGCTAAATCAAATTTAATGTCTTTAAGGGCTTTCCAATTGGTCTCGGCTAAAATATAGGGTCGCATATACATCAAATTTTTAAAATTAATACCGCTGTTATTCCATAACGATAAAACCACGCATCACCCACTTTGGAAATTTTTAGGGCTGTATTTGGTCTTTCTCAGCACTTAATTCCCAGAAACCAAAGTATCCACTTCCCAAAATGGTGATCAAAAAATAGAGGAGCACCCAGCGATCCCCATGGCCGAAAAACGTATTAATTCCAAACCAATCCCCGGATACCCAAATAAAAAGAATGCCAACCAAACCCCCGAGCAATTCCAGCCAAATGGCATACCTATGCTTATTCATAAAGGAAGTGTAACCATATATGCCCAGAAAGATAAAAGCCCCATAAAATAGAGTGTTTCCGTATCCCATCTGGGCGAAATTATAAAACAAAAACAACAACAGGCATAAACTGGCGATTAATTGAAACACGATATATCCCTGAAATATAGTGGACCACGTTGTGGTATATTTCTTGAAATGATGCACATCTGTTATTACGGTTACAGTATATTTGCCCCTTACATCCGCTGGCCGCCATCCGGTTGGCATAAACCATATCCTAATTTTATCCCCCGGTTTTTTGGTGTGCCAAGCATCTTTTAGCAACCTCCAAAAGTGCTGAAAATTTATCAGGACCGGGTTCCAAGTCCCTGCCGGTTTTAATGCCCCAAACTGAGGTTTCACCTCATCCAACTCCTCTTGAAAAGTACCAAAAATGCAATCCCATACGCAAAATATCTGTCCAAGATTTCTATCGATATATTCCGTATTCATAGCATGGTGCACTCTATGCTGGGATGGCGTTACGATAATATATTCCTGCCATCCCAATTTTCCAATATGTTGGGTATGGTACCAAAATTGTGCAAACAAATGAATAGGTGCCAAAACAGCCACAACCGTATTGGGTACCCCGAGTACGGCAGCCGGGATGAGCAATAATGGAAAATAACCCACAAGATTGGAAATAGGTTGCCGAAGCGCACAGGCCAAGTTGAACTCCTCACTACTGTGATGGATAACATGTTGATTCCAAAAAATATTTATTTTAAGGCTGAGCCGATGATTCCAATACCCGGCAAAATCCAAAACAATAAATCCCAACACCCATACCACCCAAGACGTTTGGATATTAAAAATGGCAAAATGCGACAATAAAAAAGGATAGCTTACCACAATAACCGCCAAGCCAAGGGAGTCCTTAATAACATTGGTTAGTCCGGAACTGATGCTGGAAACCGTATCCAAGACCTCATGGGTCTGCTTTTTGATAAAATACCCATAGGAAATCTCCAGCATCAGAAGAAGCATAAAAAAAGGAATGGCGTATAACAGTGCTGTTGCGTACGTTTCCATAAATTGTTTTGGCTTATGGGCAAATATAATAAAATTGGGATGGAGTAGTTATAGGGTTCAAGCGATTTATACTACCAATCAATTGGCCTGTAATCCTTTAGGAATTTACCGGACCAGAACTTGCCTGTGTTTATTCCATCTATTAATGGGTCCAAAACCCTGGCGGCACCATCTACAATGTCCAATGGCGGTTGAAAATCGTGCAGTTCTTCCTTTTGTTTGGAAAGCGCAATAGGATCCTCATCGGTTACCCAACCGGTATCCACGGCATTCATGTAAATACCGTCTTTGGCAAAATCTGACGCCGCCGTATGGGTCATCATGTTAAGTGCGGCTTTGGCCATATTGGTATGGGGATGTCGGTCTTCCTTGTGAAACCTGTGAAATTTACCTTCCATGGCCGATACGTTGATGATCTGCTTTTTTCCGGTATTTTCCTTTCGCATCAATTTGGCCAACCTATTGCACAAAACAAAGGGGGCAATGGCATTTACCAATTGCACTTCAATCAGTTCAGGTGTTTCCACTTCGCTCAATTTTAACCGCCAGCTATTGGTTGTGCGCAAATCTACCTGTTGTAAATCGGCATCCAACTGCCCTTCTGGAAACACTTCTTTTGCAGAAAGCGAATTATCAAAACTATAGGGTATTTGGGAGAGTTTGGCGGATGCCCTGATACCGACACCAGGCTCTGCACCATGCCAGGTTACGGACAGTGCATTATTCTGTTCCTTTGAGGTATCCTTGGTCAACGATTTTAACTCGCTCAAGCAGTAGCGATGACTTTCTAAAATTTCTTGTGCTCCGGAAGGTAAAGCTTCTATCGGCATAACTTCGTTCTTCATCAAATGCTGATAAAATCCGGCCGGCCTTCTTACGGTCTGAGCTGCATTATTAATCAAGATGTCTAAACGGGTATACTGCTGTTCAATAAAATTACAGAAAATCTCTACGCTGGGAATATGTCTTAAATCCAGCCCATGAACCTTCAGTCGGTGTCCCCACACATGAAAATCTGCTTCTCTGGAAAACCGAAAGGCGGCATCTACCGGAAAACGGGTAGTGGCAACGACCGTGGCCCCTGAACGCAACATGATAAGCACAATATGGTAGCCGATTTTTAGCCGGGCTCCGGTAACGATAGCTACCTGATCGGTAAGATCGGCCGATTGAAACCTTTTTGCGTAATTAAAATCTCCGCATTCCGGACACATGGCGTCGTAAAAATGATGCAGTTGGCTATAGGTAGCTTTGCAGACATAACAATTTCGGGGCGATTTTAATTCCTGTTCTTTTAAATTTTTTAATGCCGGCGCAGCAAGCAATTTGGGAGCCTCAAAAACAGAAGCTTCCCGAGCACTTCGTATTCCTGTTTCTTTTCGGGCATGTTTGTCCCGCTCCTGTATCTTGCGTTTTGCCGCCTTTTCGGAATCCTTTTTACGTTGGATAAATTGGTCCCGGCTGGGTCTGGAGAGTATGCCTGCCGCTTTGAGCAGGGCAATTCTTTTTTCCTCTGGCAAACCTAATACCTCATGGGCATTGGCCGCCAATTTATGCAAAACGGACAAACATTTTTCCAATTCTTCCGAACTGATCGTTGCGGCAATATCGATATCTGTGGGATTTGGATCGCTGGCACTCAATTTGGGTACGGTTTAAATTGGGACGGATTACGGCTCATTTGTCTTTCTCTGTCATTACTTGAAATGTGGGTTATCCCAAACTCGCCAAACTTTTTTCCAAAGTCTCTATCTTGGCCTCTGCATCGGCCTGTTTTTTGCGTTCTACGGCGATGACCTGCTCGGGGGCGTTGCTCACAAATCGTTCATTGCCCAACTTCTTCTGCACCGATTGCAAAAAGCCCTTGGTATATTCCAATTCTTCTTTTATCTTTTCAATTTCGGCGACCACGTCTATGGCTCCGCTAATGGGAATAAAATATTCATTGCTTTTTACCCTAAAGGTAAGTGCCCCTTCAACCGCTGCTTCTACATAGGTGATTTTGGAGACATTGGTAAGTTTGCCAATGACGACATCCCAAGTGGTAGCTATTCCTTCCTCATTTAAAAGCAGAAGTTCCAACACCTCTTTAATTGCTATATTCTTTTCTTTTCGCACCGTTCGGATACCTGAAATAACCTCAGCGGCAAAATCAAAACCTGAAATCAATTCACTATCCACCCTTCCGGCTTCCGGCCATTTGGAAATCACCAAGGCCTTATCGGGAGTACGATCGGCTATTTGTTGCCAGATATCTTCGGATAAAAATGGCATAAAAGGGTGTAACAACTTTAGATTATCCTCGAACAGGGAAATTATGGCTTCAAACGTAATCTTATCTATAGGTTGTTGATAGGCCGGTTTTACAATTTCCAGCAGCCAGGAACAGAAATCATCCCACACCAATTTATAAATTGCCATCAGGGCATCGGAAATACGGTATTTGGAAAAATGATCTTCAATCTCCGCTAAGGTTTGGCTGAATTTAGACCGATACCAATCAATTCCCAATTTTGAAGCCGCCGGTTGTGGAAGCCCGCTTACCTCCCACCCTTTTACGAGACGGAAGGCATTCCATACCTTATTGGCAAAATTCTTACCTTGCTGGCATAGTGCCTCATCAAACAACAGATCATTTCCGGCTGCGGAACTCAACAACAATCCTACCCTGACCCCATCGGCACCATAATGCTCAATTAATTTCAGTGCATCCGGGGAATTTCCCAAGGATTTGGACATTTTACGCCGTTGGGCATCGCGAACCAGTCCCGTAAGATAAACGTTCTCGAAGGGCTTTTCCCCTCGAAACTCGTATCCTGCAATGATCATCCGAGCTACCCAAAAGAAAAGGATGTCCGGACCGGTGACCAAATCATTTGTGGGATAATAATAGGCTATATCCTTATTTTCCGGTTCTAAAATTCCATTAAAAACACTTATTGGCCACAACCAGGAGGAGAACCAAGTGTCCAAGGCATCATCGTCTTGTCTTAAGTTGATCTGGGTCAAGGTTTTGGCCAAAGGATTTTCGGTGGTCGCAAGTTTCTCTATTGCTTTTTGAAGAGCCTCCTCCCGAGTCTCCGCCACCACAAAATCGTCCTTTCCGTCACCATAATAATAGGCAGGGATTTGCTGTCCCCACCATAACTGACGGGAAATGTTCCAATCCCGGATGTTTTCCATCCAATGGCGGTATGTGTTTTCGAATTTCTTTGGAAATAATCTTATGGCCTCGTCCTCTAACACCGCTTTTATGGCCGGTTTTACCAAATCTTCCATTTTAAGGAACCATTGATCGGATAGACGGGGCTCTATAACCGCCTTGGTACGCTCAGAAGTTCCCACTTTATTGATGTAATTTTCGGTCTTTATTAAAAATCCGCCCTCTTGAAGTTCCTGCGCAATTTCCTTGCGCACGGCAAAACGGTCTTTCCCTTGATAGTGCAGTCCAAAGCTGTTTAACGTACCGTCCGCATTAAAAATATCGATGGTTTCCAATTGATGTTTTTGCCCTAGGTTCCAGTCATTAATGTCATGGGCCGGGGTTACCTTTAAGCAACCCGTTCCAAATTCCATATCCACATAATCATCGGTTATGATGGGTATGGCCCTGTTACAGATAGGGACAATAGCCATTTTGCCCTTTAGATGTGTATAGCGCCCGTCATTGGGATGGATACAGATGGCCGTATCGCCCAAAATGGTCTCAGGTCGGGTTGTGGCAATCGTTACTTTTTCATCAGAACCTTCAATTGTGTAGGAAAGAAAATAGAGCGTTCCTTGCTTTTCCTCATAGATAACCTCTTCATCCGACAGTGTTGTCTTGGCTTCCGGATCCCAATGTACCATCCTATATCCCCTGTATATCAACCCTTTATTGTAGAGATCGACAAAAACCTTGATCACGGAAGCTGACATATTGTCATCCATCGTAAAGGCAGTGCGTTCCCAATCGCACGAACATCCTAACTTTTTCAACTGCTCCAAAATAACGCCCCCATACTCATGGGTCCAATCCCATGCATGTTTTAAAAATCCTTCCCTACTTAGATCGGATTTGCAAATACCCTGCTCTTTTAACTTTGCCACCACTTTGGCTTCCGTAGCAATGGAGGCATGGTCCGTACCGGGCACCCAACAAGCGTTTTTACCCATTAACCGGGCCTTACGGATCAATACATCCTGTATGGTATTGTTCAGCATATGCCCCATGTGGAGCACTCCGGTAACGTTTGGGGGCGGTATAACAATAGTATAGGGTTCCCGATGGTCCGGGATGGAATGAAAATGATTATGGGTCATCCAGTAGTCGTACCAGTGCTTTTCTAATTCCTGAGGCTCATATTTTGATGGGACATCCATGCGTTTCGGTATGATTTTTGTTTACCCGATACGGGTTATTTTAAGTTATAGCTTTTAAAAGTGTAAAATTAAAGTAATTCTTAGGATCTGCCCCAATTTGGAATACGAAACAAAAATAACTAACGTTATTACATAACAAAAGGATTTTGATGTTCTTGTAAAAACATTTACATTTGAGGTTCAACCAAAACTAAAAAAGATGAAAAAAATAGTACTGGTTTTATTTCTTGGTCTATTAGGTTTTAACCTAACCGCACAGGAAAAAGTAGCTAAAATTGAGTTTAAGACGGAAACCGTGGATTACGGAGAGATCGACAAAGGCAGCGATGGTGTCCGCGTTTTTGAATTTACAAACACTGGGGACGCACCCCTGATCATCAGTAGTGTGAACTCCAGCTGTGGCTGTACCATTCCGAAAAAGCCAGAAGACCCCATTTTACCCGGAAAAACAGGTGAGATACAAGTTAAATACGACACCAATAGGATTGGTCCTATAAGAAAAGCAGTAACGGTTATTTCCAATGCGGACACTCCCACAAAAGTATTGAAGATCAAAGGAGAGGTAAAAGGCACTGATGTTCCATAGAAAACCAAAATGATTCAAAGCCCGCAATAGTGGGCTTTTTTTATTCAAAGACATCCTTTAACACAAAACTGAAAAACATATCCTTGTTGTAGCGTTCTATCAAAACCCGGATTTCTTTTCCCTTATCCTCGTTTAACATCTTGGTTATTTCCTGCAATTTATAATTGTGCACGCTTTTACCGTTTACAGACAAGATCAGGTCTCCTTCCTGTAATCCGGCCAAATCTGCTGGGCTACCTGCCCTAATGCCCGAAACAACTATTTCCGGAACCAAACTTAGTCTTGTGGTATTTCCCATTAGTATTTGTACATCACCAAAGTTCCTTTCTTCACTTTTTAAAACTCCCCTAGAGTCTGCAATTCGTTCTGCAATAAAACGGACCCCATCATGCTGGATCTCTATCCCGCTGATATTGTAATGGAATGGGTCGTTAAAATGTTTGTTTTTACGGATGGTCAGTTCATTGTTGGGGTAATCAAAAACCATATTAAATCTTTTCAATATTTCGCCGCCCAAACTACCGTTCCTATCGTACATTTCCTTTGCGATCCTAAAAAATTTCAGGTCTGGAAATGCCGCCTTGGCATCCTCCAAAGAAAAGCCTCCTATCTCTATTCGTCTTATTTTTGCCCGTTTGCCAAAAACATTTCCACTCAACCCCTTTCCTAGAAAGTCATCAAAACTCTTACTAGGTAAGCGGATGTCTTTTTCTTCATCCTCAAAAAGCCAAACGGCATCACCACTACCCGTATCCAACATCAACTTAACCGCAATCCTTTCGTCATCTTCCAAATATATATTGCCCGAAATATATGCTCTCTTGTTCACAACATCCAGAGGCAAGACTTCATCTTTATTTCTTTTTGAACCATTGTAAAATTGGGGGTCATGGAACTTAATGGTCTTTGCGCCGTAATTTATTTCGACTATAAAATCCCTGAAAAGATCGTAGCCAATAATACCGTGAACCGGTATGCCCAATGTTGGCGAAAGATTAAATCCTTTATCCAGGACTACGTAAAGCATTTGGTCCTGATTTACCATGTCCTTTATTTTGAGCACGTTCCCTTTGGAACTCAACGCTTTCATGGGATCGCCCTCCCCGATTCCTTTAATGGAAATTTCGGAAACATTGTTTATTTGGACAGAATCTTGGCCCGATAAATTGAAAAGTATCGGTTTGCTGACCCCCGAGTCTAAAATAAAGGAAAGTTTGGATCCGTTGAGTTCCACTGGGATAATGATGAGGTTGTTGATAAGTTGGAACTTGGCTTTTTGGTGTTTTTCGCCTTTCCCCAAATGGAAGGATTGTGCCGTTCCCCATAACGGGAAACACAAAAAGCAGAAAACCAAATATCCAATTATCCCTCTCAACATTCTTATTATTAAATGATTACCCTCCTTAAAGATACGAGTTTTTTGCTTACAGTCCGCTACATATCAACAAACATTGCCGAATTAAATAAAACCGATTGATGTTGTTTTGTCCGTTATGATTTCCCATTTTTGTGAAAAATAATACACTATGCCGTCCATCTCCAAGAAAGGACTCTTAATGCCGGAATCTCCTATTCGGAAATTGGTGCCCTTTGCCGAACAAGCTAAAAAAAATGGGGTAAAGGTCATTCATTTGAATATAGGCCAGCCAGACATCAAGACTCCCCAAATAGCATTGGATGCGGTAAAAAACAATACCTTGGACGTTTTAGCGTACAGCATGACCGAGGGATCTGAAAGTTACCGGGAAAAAATTGCCCTATATTATAAAAAACAATCCGTAAAGATCTCCGCAGAGAACATCATAGTTACTACAGGTGGATCTGAAGCCTTGGCTTTTGTCATGGGAAGTATTGCCGATCCCGATGAGGAAATCATTGTCCCCGAACCCTTTTATGCCAATTATAACGGATTTGCGGTAGCCTCGGGAATTAAAGTCGTCCCTGTTGTATCCAATATCGACACTGATTTTGCCCTTCCCCCAATTGAAGATTTTGAAAAACTGATCACGCCGAAAACAAAGGGAATACTTATCTGCAATCCGGGAAACCCCACCGGATATTTGTACAGCAAAACCGAAATTAAACAATTGGCGGCCATAGTAAAGAGACATGATTTATTCCTAATCTCTGATGAAGTTTACAGGGAGTTTGTTTACGATGGAAGGGTACACTACTCGATTTTGCAGGAAACGGGATTGGACGATCATGCCATAGTCGTGGATTCAGTATCAAAACGCTACAGTATGTGTGGGGCACGTATCGGATACCTGATCTCCAGAAATAAAAAAATTATACGCACGGCACTCAAATTTGCCCAGGCCCGATTGTCTCCCCCCACCTATGCGCAAATTGCAAGTGAGGCGGCCCTGGATGTGCCTCAGAGCTATTTTGATACCGTCAGGGAAGAATATGAGGAAAGAAGAAATTTGCTCATCAAAGGATTGGAAGGAATAAAGGGCGTTAAAGTAGCCAAACCCCAAGGTTCCTTTTATTGTATCGCCGAGCTTCCCGTTGCAAATGCAGACGCTTTTGCACAGTGGTTATTGAAAGTTTTCCGTTTAAACGGCGAAACCGTAATGGTGGCGCCCGCCGCAGGATTTTATGCCACCGAAGGTCTGGGTCTTAATCAAATACGTATTGCCTATGTATTGGACAAAGAAACCCTTGCAAGAGCCGTGAACATCTTAAAAGCGGCCCTGGAAACGTACAAAGCCTAATGAAAATCCTGGAGAATTTATCTTTAAAAAAATACAATACCTTCGGTATAGAGGCAAGCGCAAGGTTTTTTTGCGGGATTACTTCTATTGAAGAACTAAAAAAAGCCCTGCGACTTACAGGATATCCCAAAAAGATTGTCCTGGGCGGAGGAAGCAACATGCTCATTACCAAAAATATCGATGCCTTAGTACTTTACGTCAATATCAAAGGGATCCAAATTGAAAAGGAAGACGAAGACACCGTAATTATAAAGGTTATGGCCGGGGAAAATTGGCACCATATGGTTCTTTGGACCATTGAAAACGGTTTTGGGGGTTTGGAAAATTTATCACTTATCCCTGGAAATACAGGAACGGCCCCCATACAGAATATTGGGGCCTACGGCGTGGAATTGAAAGATGTTTTTGATAGTTGCCAAGCTATGGAGATAAGCACCCAAGAGATAAAAAAGTTCACCGGAGAGGAGTGTAAATTTGGATATAGGGATTCTTACTTTAAAAATGAAGGGGCTGGCAAGTACATTATTGTCTCGGTAACCCTTAGGCTTACCAAAAGAAATCATAAAAAAAACACTTCCTATGGCACCATTGAAGCAGCGCTTGAAAAAAATAACATAATCAATCCCACGATAAAGGATATTTCCGATGCTGTGGTGGCCATTCGGAAAAGCAAACTTCCTGATCCAAGTAAAATAGGCAACAGCGGCAGTTTTTTTAAAAATCCACTGATCAATAAAATGGTATTCCACGAACTTCTTAAAAACCATCCTGGGATTCCTTTTTACAAAGTTTCGGAAAACGAATACAAAATCCCTGCAGGCTGGTTAATAGAACAATGTGGTTATAAGGGCAAAAGATTTGGTGATGCCGGCGTGCACGAACATCAGGCTTTGGTACTGGTCAATCATGGAAAAGCCACAGGCCAGGAAATACTGGATTTGGCAACCCGTATCATGGAAGACGTGTACCGTACTTTCAATATCGCCATTGTTCCAGAGGTAAACATCATAAAATAACCCCTGCAATAAAATCACAGGGGTTATACCAAACCAAACTAACCAAAACTAAATGTACATTTACCAGATGCACATTTATATCTTCAAATATTCCTAGTTAACGACATGCGTAACAATCAATTTTATAACTTAGCGTTTAAACCATATACGGTTTAGATGGCAGATTGGACGCTTTTTGCAACTAATTTTTTATGACAACCCAAGCTTTCAAATGAGTGTACTTCTGGAAAACCATATTGTTGAACTTCTAAGGGAAAGGAACGAAAAAGCCATTTCCCTGTTGTACGAGCATTATGGAAATACACTTTACGGTGTCGCCAATAAAGTGGTCAGGGACGAGGAATTGGCCCAAGATGTGCTACAGGAAAGTTTTGTTAAGATTTGGAGGAATTCCGATTCCTACGATCCTACAAAGGCAAAATTATTTACATGGCTTTTTAGAATAACCCGCAACACCGCAATAGACAAGCTAAGAAGCGTAAATATAAAATCCGACAGGGAAATCCAAATTGATGTTTCAAACGTATATACGCTAGGTGTGGAAAGCACGAGGCCAGAGTTAATGGACGTTCAAGAGAATCTTGACAAATTAGAACCGAAGTATAAAATTGTGTTGGATGCCCTCTTTTTTCAAGGGATGACACAACAGGAAGCAAGTGAAGAGTTGGACATTCCCTTGGGAACCATTAAATCCAGACTAAAAATTGGCCTTAGGGAGCTAAAAAAAATTTATGGCCCGTCCATGTCCTTGGCCATTTTAATAAACGTTCTGTCATGAAAGAAAAAATAAAAATATTCTTGGATAGCGATTTACTTGAAAAGTATTTATTGGGCACAACTACCCATGAGGAAACTTCACAGGTGGAGCGATATATTGCCATGTATCCTGAAGTCAGGGTAACCTACAAAGAACTTCAGGAAAATCTGGAGGCATTTGCCAAAATGCATGCCATTAAAACCCCTGATGGTTTAAAAGACATCATTTTAAATAGGATAAAAGCAGAAAACAGAGGCAGAAGTAAGTTCTACCGTTATGCTGTCGCCGCCAGTTTTACGGCACTTGTTTTTGCTGGGTCTTCCTATTTTTTCTATACCCAGAACAGAAACCTTCAGCAAGAAAATGAGATTGTCACAAGTAGGATAAAAAATCTTGAAGTTGTCATGAGAGAGCAGTTGGAGGACGTACGCAACCAATTCATCGTTTTAAACAATCCGCTGACCCAAAAATATAATGTCAATGGAAATAAAAAGGCCAGGGATCTTAAGGCCGTGGCCTACATTAACCCGGTCAAGAAACTGTCGTACATAAACGTTAGCAAATTGCCCAATTTACCGGAAAACCAATGTTTTCAAATGTGGGCCGAGGTCAATGGGAAAATGATCGATTTAGGGATCATAAAAGAGTCGCACGACAAAAATACCCTGTTGGCATTGCCCTACGCAGAAAATGCCATAAGCTATATTACGATAGAACCCAAAGGCGGAAACCAATCTCCCACAGTAGAAAATATCGTGGCCAACATAGCCTACTAAAACCAACTCATAAAGTAGTGCCAAAACCGTATCCAGACGGGTATAATTTTGTATCTTCGCACAAAAGCAAGGTATGAAATTACTCCTCATAACAATAGCTCTCTTAGGTTTGGCATTTGCCGGGATCGCCATAAAAATATGGTCTCGGAAAAACGGAAAATTTGCAGGCACCTGTGCCAGTCAAAGCCCATTTCTAAATAGGGATGGCCAGTCTTGCGGCTTTTGCGGAAAACTTCCAACAGAACAGGACTGTAAAAAAGACACTCGCTTGGAATCGCAATAGGCATTATCAACCCCGATATCAATTTTTTAAAAATATTAATTGAGTAAAACAGATAGCACGCTCAACGACATAATCTTAAGGGCAAAAACAGGCAACCAAATTGCTTTTAGCACGCTCTTGGATACGTTCTGGAACGATGTTTACGGTTTTCAGCTAAAGCGCACCAAGAATGAGAACGATGCGGAGGACATTGCCATACAAACGTTCTCCAAGGCTTTTGACAAAATTGATTCTTACGATGAATCTTATGAATTTCGGACATGGCTGTTCACCATTTCCAAGAATATACATGTGGACCTTCTTCGGAAAAGAAAAAGAAACATAATGGAAAGCTCGGAAGTCAACAACGAAGAGGCCATAAAAAAAATGCTGGACGATACGCCTTCGGTGGAAGACCAACTCATTATCGATCAAAATTTGGCAACTTTGCTCCAATGCGTTAAACGGTTAAAGCCGAACTATCAAAAAATAATCAACCTTCGGTATTTCAATGAGTTAAGCTACGCAGATATTGCCGAAAAACTTAACGAGCCCTTGAACAGCGTTAAGGTAAAACTCCTTAGGGCCAAAAAACTTTTGGCAGAAGTCATAAAAGAGAATGGGGATCAGTGATATATATGGGCAATGCACACCATATAATCAGACCGATTACTTTTGTATATTTGTCTAAATGTATACTATGAGCGTTGAAACGGATGTAAGCGTAATACCTCCAAAAGGAAAACCCAAATGGCTGCGGGTAAAACTACCTACAGGTCAAAAGTACACCCAATTAAGAGGACTGGTAGACAAATACAATCTACACACCATCTGCACTTCGGGCAGTTGCCCCAATATGGGCGAATGTTGGGGAGAGGGCACGGCTACGTTTATGATCCTGGGAAATATCTGTACCCGCTCCTGTGGTTTTTGCGGCGTTAAAACCGGGCGACCGGAAGACATAGATTGGACAGAGCCCGAAAAAGTGGCCCGTTCCATAAAAATAATGGAGATAAAGCATGCGGTCATTACCTCTGTAGATCGGGACGATTTAAAGGATATGGGCTCCATTATATGGTCCGAAACCATAAAGGCCATAAGACGTATGAATCCCGAAATTACCTTGGAAACCCTTATCCCCGATTTTCAAGGAATCACAACCCATCTGAACCGTATCATAGCCGTTACCCCTGAAGTGGTCTCCCACAACGTGGAAACCGTAAAAAGACTAACCAGGGAGGTACGCATACAAGCCAAATACGAAAGAAGCCTGGATGTACTTACATACTTAAAAGAAGAGGGGGTTTCTAGAACCAAATCCGGCATTATGCTTGGCTTAGGAGAGCTGGAGCACGAAGTGCTGGAGACCATGGAAGACCTAAGAAAAGCGAAGGTAGACGTGGTTACCATAGGGCAATATCTGCAGCCCACCAAAAAACACTTGCCCGTCAAAGAATTTATTATTCCTGAGCAATTTCAAAAATATAAAGAATTGGGACTGCAAATGGGCTTTAGACATGTTGAGAGTGGTGCATTGGTACGCTCTTCCTACAAAGCGCACAAACATATAGAATAACGCAAGACATCTTACATTTTCCCTCTTATGCGGGATTTTTTCCTTTTGGGATGAAAAAAATACATATAGGCATCAATGGTTTTGGCCGCATAGGGAGAACCCTTTTTAGATTACTTCATGGCCATTCGGTATTTCATGTCGTCGCGATCAATGATTTGGCGGATAGCCGAACATTGTCCCACCTTCTAAAGTACGATAGCATTCATGGTGTCTTTCCGGAAGTTGTTTCGCATGATGAAAACCATATTATGGTCAATAACGAAAAGATAGGGCTGCTCAATCACAATTCCCCAAAAAACATTCCTTGGGCAAAATATAACGTTGATGTTGTGGTAGAAGCCAGCGGTAAATTTAAAACCCGGAAAGATTTAACCTACCACCTCAAAAACGGGGCAAAAAAAGTGATTTTATCGATGCCTCCCACCGACGAAAGCATAAAAATGATTGTGCTTGGGGTTAATGAGGAATGTATTAACGTAAACGACCATATAATTTCCAATGCCTCCTGCACTACGAACAATGCTGCGCCCATGATTAAGGTGGTAAATGACCTTTGTGGCATAGAACAGGCTTATATTACCACCATACACTCCTACACAACAGACCAAAGCTTACATGACCAACCGCACCATGACCTAAGAAGGGCAAGGGCCGGAGCCTTATCCATAATACCTACCACTACAGGGGCCGCTAAGGCACTTTCCAAAATTTTTCCGGAACTTAACGGCACCATGGGGGGATGTGGTATTCGCGTGCCGGTACCCAACGGCTCCCTCACGGATATTACCTTTAATGTTAAAAGAGAGACCACTATTGAAGAAATTAACAATACTTTTGAGAAAGCTGCTCAAAAAGAACTGAAAAACATACTTTTCTATACCAAAGACCCTATAGTTTCAATAGATGTAAACAATAGTTCCTACTCGTGTACGTTTGATTCTCAGATGACTAGCGTAATTGGAAAAATGGTAAAAATAATAGGCTGGTATGACAATGAAACAGGTTATAGTAGCAGAATCATAGATCTCATCAACTTAATGGTAAAGAAAGGATATATTTGAAATTTTTGTCGTTACATATTAAAATCAGGTTCATAGTATTGCTAGTGTCCCTAGTGTCCGGTATCCAAACTATGGATTCCCAAGAGAATCCATCCCCGGCAAGGGATGTAAATTATTATTTTTCAGAATCCACGGTCTTTAAAAACCAAAATCAACTGGATCTTGCCCTAGAGTCCCTGAACAAAGCCACAGAGCTCGCGGAAAAGAAGGAAGACATAAAGTCCTTGATAGATTGCTACCATAGATTCGCCCTTCTCTATCTCTACCTCGATAAGGAAGAAACCACCATATTTTATTGGGATAGGGGGAAAACCCTCCTCAAGGGAATAGAGTATCCCTACGGTGAGGCGATCCACAAATACATAGAGGCCATATTGCTCTATAGGGACGGGAAAAATTTCCAGGCCATATACATGCTCAATGAGGCTAGGCAATTGAACAATGACAGGAACCTTTTGAACAACATTGTTTTAATGGAAGCCAATATTTACCTCAAAATAGAGAAATACGATAGTGCATCAAAAAATTACAACTCTTTGGTGGTAAACAATGATATCTATGAAAAGGACTATTTGGCCGCAAAAGCCAATTTAGGGCTGGCAGAAACCAATTTTGGCACAGGGCATTTCGAGGAAAGTGCCAAAAACGCATCCAATGCACTAGATCTGGCCACTAGGAACAATTTTTATAAGGAAATCCTGGATGCCGACAAATGGCTGTCCGCTGCGTATGAAAAGTTGGGGAGGTACGATCTAGCATTGCATAGCAATAGGGATCTGCTTAAGATAAAGGACTCCATATTTACGGATGAAAAAATAAGGGCAGAAACAAAAACCTCCGATAAGATCCAGTTCGATTTTATGGGCAGTGAAATAAGGCGACAGGACAAAAAAATTGAAGAATTGAGCGCATCGGCCAACCGATCTGAAATAACCGCGATATTGACCTCCGCCTTTTTGACCATCATCTCAATTCTGGCCGTTTCACTTTACAGAAACAACCAGATCAAACTAAAGACCAATGATCTTTTGCAGACCAAAAACAATGAACTGCAGGCTGCAAGGGATGCCGCCGTACTGGCAATGGAGGCCAAAACAAATTTTCTGTCCACGGTGAGCCACGAATTACGGACCCCTTTATATGCCGTAACGGGACTAACGCATCTCTTGTTGGAAGAGAACCCCAGCGAAGACCAAAAAGAACACTTGAAATCCTTGAAATTTTCCGGGGACTATCTTTTGAATTTCATCAACGATATCCTACAGATCAATAAAATCGATGCCGACAAGTTGGAAACAATGAGCATAGATACCCACTTGAAAAAAATCCTTACAGAGGTAATAAGCTCCCTACAACAGAGTGCCAAAGAGAATAAGACAAAAATTGTCCTGGAGTTCGATGATGATATTCCGCACCATGTAATGAGCGATCCACTGAAAATATCTCAGATATTCATAAACCTAGTGGGGAATGCCATAAAATTCACCAAAAACGGAGAGGTAAGGGTAATTGCCAAACTGCTGAAAAAAGTAGAGGAGGACATCACCATATACTTTGAGGTCAGGGATACGGGCATTGGGATTTCCAAAGATCGGCAACAGCACATTTTTGACAGTTTTGAACAAGGCTCCATACAGATCAACAGGGAATATGGGGGTACCGGTTTGGGACTCACAATAGTTAAAAGCTTGCTGGAACTATTTGGCAGCAAAATTCAACTGGAGAGCAAGCCGGGACAAGGAAGTAATTTCTTCTTTGAACTTGACCTAAAATGTAAAGACACCCTTATAGATGACATTTCTTTTGAAATTACCCCAAAAGAATACAACTTATCAGGACTGCACCTGCTTCTTGTAGAAGACAACAAAATAAACCAGGTCATTACAAAAAAAATGTTGCTGAAAAAGGAGGTTACCTGCGACATTGCCAGCAATGGGACCGAGGCTGTTGAATTGGCAAAGAAGAACACGTACGATGGCATATTGATGGACATACACATGCCCGGGATCAGTGGTGAGGAGGCCACCGTACAAATACGAAAATTTGATGCCCAAATCCCGATCATTGCCCTTACCGCGATTTCACTGGACGATAGTCTGGAAAGTTTCTATGCGGCGGGCTGTAACGACGTGGTGACAAAGCCGTTTAAACCAGAAATTTTCTACCAAAAAATAGGTGAAAATATTTTAGAGCCAAAAAGCAAATATAGTTAGCCCATAAAATCGTGGATGGACTTCATGAGCAGCTCTTCCCCATTCCCTAAAAACCTATGGCTCACTTCTAAATAAACCAAATTTTTTACCCGCCCCTTTAAACGGGCAAAATCTTTTTCGGTTGTCAGCACCAATTCTTTTGAATTGAACAGATCTATTTCCCTTTTATCAAAAAAATGGTGATCCCTAAACCTTAGGTGTTCTATGTGCAACCCTTCGCTGCTCAAATAAGAAAGTAAAGGCCCGGGGCTTGCAATACCGGTTACCACGCAAACTTCCTTGCCCTTAAGGGCGATAAGGGACAAAGCCTCTTTATTCCCTTTCAATGCCGTATTGTAATGCAATGTACTGAAAATCAATTTTTGGTGTGCTTTTGGTGCCAACCTATCTTCAATTTTTTTTTGTTCGTCCTCATTTATATTGAGCGGACATTTTGTGACCACTATCAAATTTGCCCGTTCTGCCTGCCCTTTACTGTCCCGTAGGTTTCCGGTGGGCAAATACCAATCATCTATATATAGGTTAGCATATTCCGTAAGTAGGATGGAAAAACCGTACCGTACCTTTCTATGCTGAAAAGCATCGTCCAAAAGTATAAGCTCTGGTCTTTTTTCCTGCTCCAAAACAGTTATCCCATGGCTCCTGTCCGCATCAACAGCCAATATAATTTCAGGAAATTTAGCGTACATTTGAAAAGGCTCATCCCCAAGATCTTCCACTTTGGAACTCTTTTGCGCCAAAACAAACCCTTTGGATTTTCTTTTATACCCCCTGCTCAGGACAGCCAATCTGTAGATGTCCTTTAAACGGAAGATCAAAAATTCTATCATGGGGGTCTTTCCTGTTCCCCCTACGCTCAAATTTCCAATACAAATAGTAGGGGTGTTAAAGGATTTGGACGTAAAAAAGCCTATGTTATATAAATAATTGCGCAGATAAACCGCAACAGCATAGGGGAGCGAAAAAGGAAATCCTATTTTTCTGAATACTTGCATCGGAACGAAATTATAATATTTTATCTTTGCAGACCCTATAGAATTTAAAAATGATCGTCCAGGAAGTTACAACTATTCTTGAAGACTTGGCCCCTCTGGGCTATGCGGAGGATTATGACAATGTTGGCCTATTGGTGGGCGACGCCAATACAAAGGTTTCCGGGATCCTGATTACATTGGATACTCTGGAAAATGTGGTGGATGAGGCCATAGAAAAAAAATGCAACCTAATCGTAAGTTTCCATCCCATCATCTTTAATGGGCTAAAAAAATTGACGGGATCCAATTATGTCCAACGAGTGGTCATAAAAGCGATAAAGCACAACATTGCCATCTATAGCATGCATACGGCCTTGGACAATTCTCCAATTGGGGTAAATGCCAAGATCTGTGAGGTTATGGGAATATCCAACCCGAAAATTTTAATTCCCCAGAAAGGGACCATCAAAAAACTCACCACCTATGTTCCAATTGAAAATGCGGAACAATTTAAAAAGTCGCTTTTTAATGCCGGCGCGGGAAATATAGGCAATTATGACAACTGTAGTTTTACTGTAGCCGGTATGGGTTCTTATAGGGCAAACAACAAGGCAAATCCCACCAAAGGAACGATCGGGAAAACACATTATGAAAATGAAGCACAAATCAATGTAATTTTTTCAAAAGTTAATGAGCTCCGCATCATGAATGCGCTATTCAAAAACCATCCATACGAGGAGGTGGCCTATGAAATCCAAACTTTGGAAAACACAGACCAAACAATCGGATCGGGCATGATCGGGGAGTTGGAAGAGGCCCAAGATGAAATGGATTTCTTGGAACTCATTAAAAAAAAGATGCATGTTTCCTATATTAGGCATTCCCCGCTCCTGGGGAAAAAAATAAAACGGATAGCCGTTCTTGGTGGAAGCGGTTCCTTTGCAATTGCTGCCGCAAAAGCCGGAAATGCCGATATTTTAATTACCGCAGATATAAAGTACCATCAATTTTACGAAGCGGAAGAAAAACTGATCATTGCCGATATAGGGCACTATGAAACCGAGCAATTTACAAAAAACCTGTTAGTTGACCATCTTACAAAAAAAATCCCTAATTTTGCAATCTCTTTATCAGAACGAGTAACGAATCCAATCAAGTATTTTTAAATATGGCTGCAAAAACAGAAGGAACGGTAGAAGAAAAATTAAGGGCATTGTACGATCTGCAACTAATTGATTCCAGAGTGGACGAAATAAGAAGTGTTCGGGGGGAACTGCCTTTGGAAGTGGAGGATTTAGAAGATGAAGTGCTTGGCCTTAGGACGAGATTGGATAAATTAAAGACCGATCTTGAGACCATTAACTATGAGATCAATGCCAAAAAAAACATGATCGATGATGCCAAGGTATTAATGAAAAAATATACCGAGCAGCAAAAAAACGTCAGGAACAGCAGGGAATTCAATTCGTTGACCAAGGAGGTCGAATTTCAGGAACTGGAAATACAGTTGGCGGAAAAAAACATAAAAGAGTTTAAAGCCCAGATAGAACAAAAAAAGGAGATCATTTCTGAAAACAAAGAACGCTTGACAGAACGTGAGGCCCATCTGAAACATAAAAAGAGTGAGTTGAACGCCATTTTGGCCGAAACCGAAAAGGAGGAAAAAGCCCTTTTGTCCAAGTCTGCCGAATTTGAAGAACAAATTGCCGAACGATTGGTAAGTGCCTACAAACGTATCCGAACCAATGTAAAGAATGGTTTGGCCGTAGTGGCCATTGAACGTGGGGCCTCAGGTGGTTCTTTCTTTACGATCCCCCCACAGGTACAAGTGGAAATAGCTTCCCGAAAAAAAATAATTACCGATGAACACAGCGGTAGGATCCTGGTGGATCCGGCATTGGCAGAAGAAGAACAAGAAAAAATGCAACTGCTCTTTTCTAAATTATAATACTTTTAAGGACCTGTACTATGTACAATATAAAAGCCATCCACCTGAACGGATGGTTTTTATATTTCAGAGCAAATCCAAAATTTTATCCTCAACCTCTTTACTATCCCATTTAGCCTCTATATTGGGCATGTCCATTACCTGACCCATTATTTTTTCCTGGGCATCGCCCATGGCCAGTGCCTCGGTGTAGGGGTGTTCGGAAAAAGTTACCCTGGAATATACTGGAACCCAAATATCCGGGTGCTTCTCAGCAAAATGTTTTTCAATTTTTTTCTGGAGCAAAAATTTGGGGTCTGCGGTCTTGCTGCCCATTTCCATAAAATTCCTATAGCTTAACTCTGCAATGGCATCTGCGTTGGGTTTCCGTTGCCGTTCGTATTTTTTAAAGATAGTTTCCCAATCATCCCCATATTCTTTTATCAATAAGTCCAATTCATAAATATCCTCAAAACCGGCATTCATTCCCTGACCATAGAATGGAACAACGGCATGGGCCGCATCACCGACCAGAGCCACTTTGTCCCCATATGTCCATGGAAAACACTTCATCGTAACCATGGCACTGGTAGGATTTGTAAAGAAATCGTTTATCAAATTTTCAAAATCGTGCATTACATCTGGAAAGTGCTCGGAAAAAAAATCTTTGGCCTGGTCCCGGTTGCCAATACTCTCAAAAGACACATCTCCCTCAAAGGGCAAGAACAGGGTACAGGTAAAACTGCCATCTACATTGGGCATGGCAATGAGCATAAAGCTTCCCCTGGGCCAAATATGGAAAGAACTGTGGTCCAATTTATGGGTTCCATCAGAATTCGGGGGAATGGTCAGCTCCTTGTACCCAACATCGATAAATTCCTGGGAATAATCAAACCTACTGCTCCGCTGCATTTTATGGCGGATCCGGGAAAATGCCCCATCGCTACCAAAAATAAGATCGTACTTATATTCCTTCCATTCTCCTTTTTCCGTGTCACCTGTGAAAATTTTTGCCTCCGGCAGATTTACATCCCAAACTTTTTCCCCAAATCGAAAAACAGCTCCTGCCGCCTCGGCAAAATCTATCATCCTTCGGTTTAGAAGCCCTCTTGACGTAGACCAAATGGCCTCCCCCTCCTTTCCATACTTTTGATAATACTCTGGCTTTCCAATAACATGCATGGAACGCTTGTCCAAAGGCAGGGATATTTTTTTGATTTCATCTTCAATACCAACCTCCCGAAGGGCATTCCACCCCCTATTGCTCATTGCCAGATTAATGGAGCGTCCGGAGAACCTTACTTTTCGGATGTCCGGTCTGCGATCAAAGACGGTAACGGAATGCCCCAACCTTTTTAAGTAAATGGCCAATAGGGATCCTACCAATCCTGAACCTATAATTGCAATATTCCTTGGAGTTTGATTCATGAAGCTCTAAACATTTCAATGTAAAAATGGGTAAATGTACTAAAATAATGCCATTGAACATTACAATATAGGCATCGGGAAAAATGGCCCTAACGTAATCCATTTGTCGGTTTTGAACGTATATATGTTAAATTCCGCTCAGGCGTCCATATATATCCAAAAAGTCCTTTGCATTGTTTGCAAAGGACTTTTTTAGTTTCTTATTTTAAACAGCCCCTAAACCAATTTATGGTTTGGTCCATAAAAATTCCGATTCAATAAGGGATTGCATTTCAATGATCATGCAACACTTTTGCCCTTATTCCAGAATGCCATCCACAATGCCGTAGGCAACGGATTCATTGGCGTCCATCCAATAATCCCGATCTAAGTCCTTCATTACCCTTTCATAGGGTTGTCCGCAATTCCCAGACAATATCTTGGCACCCAGTTCCTTGGTCTTTATGATTTCCCTGGCCTGAATCTCTATGTTTGATGCCTGCCCCCTAGCTCCCCCACTGGGTTGGTGTATCATTACCTTGGCGTGCGGCTGTATATACCTTCTTCCTTTTTTTCCTACGGAAAGCAGTATGGAGCCCATGGAAGCGGCCAATCCGGAACAAACTGTCGAAACCGGGCTTTTAAGGGATTTTATAGTATCGTAAATCGCAAAACCCGAAGTAACATAACCTCCCGGACTATTGATGATCAACTGAATTTCCTTATGGTTTTCCATATCCAAATAAAGCAATCGGTCTATCACGTGTTTTGCGGAATCGTCATCTACGGTTCCCCATAGAAACACCTTCCTTTCCGATAGCAATTTTTCATCAATGGCTTCCTGTATCTTTCCCTTTTTTGAACTCATAGGTGATTTTCTTAATTAAAGCTCAAAAATAATCAATTTATTGTGAATAGTTGCCTGTATAAAGACAAGCATTTTTTTTAAATTTTAAAGCCAAAAGCTATTATCTTTGAGAAAAAACACGACCATGAAAAAAACCATCTCCCTCTTATTTACCCTTTTTGTCTTATTTGGGTGTAAAACAGACAAGAAAACGGATACAGGTTCTCCTGAAAAAGAATTGACCATCCTGGAAAAAGTGGCCTACGCCCATGGCTTTGAAAACTGGATAAAGGTCAAGGAAATACAATTCACATTTAATGTGGACAGGGATACGACCCATTTTGAACGTAGTTGGATATGGAAAGTGAAGGCCAATGATGTGGTCGCAATTTCAGGAACGGACACGTTGAGCTATAACCGGAAAAACATGGACAGTATTGCCCAAGCCACCAATGGCGGTTTTATAAATGACAAATACTGGCTGATGGCACCCTATAACCTCATTTGGGACAAGGACAATATTACCTATGAACACCAATTAAACGTTGCCGCCCCGATAAGCAAAAAACCAATGCAAAAACTTACCATTGTCTATAATGGTAAAGGAGGTTATACGCCAGGTGATGCCTATGATTTCTTTTTCGAGGACGATTTTATTGTAAAGGAATGGATTTATAGAAAGGGAAATTCCGCAGAACCCTCAATGAAGACCACATGGGAAGAATATGTAGTTAAAAACGGTTTAAATATAAGTACCGTACACAAAAACGGAGAGGGGAATTTTAAATTGCATTTTACGGATATCGCGGTTGAAGCAAACTGAGCTAGTTTTCCCGCCGGGACTTTAGTGCAAAGGTGGCCAAAAGCACCAGAACGGCACAGCACAAAAGGGTGATAAAACTGAGCTTTAAAGAAGACCTTTCCGCTAAAAAACCTAAAACCACGGGGCCTAAAAGAAATCCAGAATAGCCGGATCCGGCTATGAAGGAGACTCCTTTGGAAGACTCCACACCTTTAACATTTCCCCCTATTCGGAACAGCTCCGGGATTATGGCAGAAAATCCCAGCCCAATGAACGCAAACCCTATAATGGCCAAATACGTATAGGTAGTTAACACCAAAATATAACCCAGAATTGATAAAAAGGCTCCCAGTGCCACCAATTGAACTGATCCTATTTTAGCACTGATATTATCGCCCATAAATCTTCCCAAGGTCATAGTAACCGAAAACGCCAAGAAACCAGATCCAATAAGCAGCTCGGGTGCCATACTGATCTCCTTTAGGTAGAGTCCGCTCCAGTCCACAATTGCCCCTTCGCTTCCCATAATAATAAAGGAAACGATGCCGATGACCAACAAGGGCTTAAAAAGTGTAAAACTAAAAGGCTCCTTTTCTATCGGTGCGGCCAAAACATTTCTATACTTTTTATAAAAAATAAGATTGATCCCCAGCACCAAAGCAATGGCCACGGACATATGGATTACCGGATTGCAAATAACGGGGATCAGAAAACTTCCCAAACCTGCCAACACCCCACCCAAACTGAAAAAACCATGGGCCGCGGACATAAAGTTCTGTTTGTCTTCTTTTTCTATTTCAGTGACCAACGTATTCATGGAAATATCCGTAAATCCGTGCGTGGCCCCCATAAGATAAAGTCCCAACATCAAACCATAGAAATTAGGGGCCAATAAGGGCAGTATTCCCGAAATGGATATAAGCAGCACCCCAATAGAAGTAGCTCTTCCTACCCCTATCTTATTGATTATTTTAGAAGCGAGTGGAAAAGATGTAAATGACCCTAATGCCAAACAAAAAATAGCAATGCCCAAACTGGCCTTGTCTATCCCCAGGTTCTCCTTTACCGTAGGAATATAAATGGCCCAAGTGCCAAATAGAATGTTCAAGCTGGCAAAAACCCAGGCCGGACCAAAATAGCGTGGGTTGAAAAGGATAAGTACAAGTGATTTCATTTATAGGTTAATGGTAGAGGTTGATGGTAAATCTACTAAAAAATAGCTCTTGCCGTTCTAATGCTTGCTTAAAATCCCTTCCTTTAAAATCTGCCCAAATTGGTACATATCCTCAAAGGAACAATAAAACGGGGTCGGGGCCAAACGGATTACATTGGGCTCTCTCCAATCGGTGATTACACCTTTGCACATTAGAAAGTCGAATAACGATTTTCCTTCCCCATGGAGGAAAACGGATAATTGGCAGCCCCGATCTTCTGGAGTAATGATATCGAAAGAGCTGTGTACTTCTTTGCCAATTTCATGAAGGATAAATTCCAGATAGGCTACTATCTTTTTCCTTTTTACCACTAAGGCCGGCATACCAACCTCTTCAAAAAGTTCCAAAGAAGCCAAATAGGGAGCCAAGGACAACACGGACGGATTACTCAATTGCCATGCATCGGCGGTTTCCATGGGTTCAAACTCAGGCTTCATAAGAAATCGGGTGTCTTTTTTGGTGCCCCACCAACCCTGAAACCTTGGTAGGTCATTTTTTTTCAAATGGCGTTCATTGACAAAAATCCCCGATGCGTTTCCGGGGCCACTGTTCATGTATTTATAACTGCACCAGGCTGCAAAATCCACATCCCAGTTGTGGAGCCGTAATTCAACGTTTCCAACGGCATGGGCCAGATCCCATCCTACAATAGCCCCGACGGCATGGGCCGATTTGGTGATGGCAGCCATATCAAAGACCTGTCCGTTGTAATAATTGACCCCACCTATCAGCGTCAGGGCCAGCTCATCGCCCACCTCATTTATTTTTACCACCACATCTTCAGTGCGCCAATGGTTTTCCCCCACTCTTTTTTTTACTTCCACCAGGGCATCATTGGGATCCAGTCCATGGAACCTAACCTGACTCTGCAACATATATTGATCCGACGGAAATGCCTTCTCCTCGCAGATAATTTTATAGCGTTTTTCCGTGGGCCTGTAGAAAGAGACCATCAATAAATGCAGGTTCGCCGTGAGGGTGTTCATTACGGAAATTTCTACTGGTTTTGCCCCTACTACCTTTGCCAGCGGAGCCGCCAATCGCTCGTGATAGTCCCACCAAGGTTTCTCGGCACGGAAATGACCTTCCACTGCCAGTTCCTTCCAATCAGACATGACCGCATCTATATACTTTTGAACTCGTTTGGGCTGCAGACCCAAAGAATTTCCCGTAAAATAGATAACGTTCCTGCCATTGATTTGGGGAAAATAAAATTCATCCCTATACGCTCTAAGGGGATCCTTTTCGTCCAGTTTTTTGGCAAAGCCTAAAGTGTTTTGGAACTGCATGGCATAGTTTTGAACAAAAATACAATTTCAAGGGAGATATTGGATGTGGTCTTTTTTCCAATTTTGTGCTACCCCAATCGCATTTCCAGGATATGTTTCTTAAATCCCGCTTTTTCATACGCTTTTATCAAGGGCAAATTGTCTTTGTACACGGTTAGTCTGATTTCATCGAATCCTATGGATTTAGCCCATAATTTTAGGGTTTCAATTATTCTTAAATTGACGCCCTTTCCCCTGTATTTGGGTATAGTGTACATAAAACCTAGATTGAAGTAATAGTCATGATTTAGATAATGTCTGGCCTTTTTAATGGTGGCATGACCTGAACCAATAATTTCGCCTTTCCGTTCAGCGACCACCACTTCGGCCTCGTCGGACACAACCATCCGCTTTAGATAATAATATGTAATCGGGTCTTCCCTCAGGGTAATATCATAGGGACGTTCGGCATTGATCACTCCTTGTTCAAACTGTAACAGTAGGGGCAGGTCATCCAAAGCAGCTTTTCTAATGGTAACTTTGCCCATTTCTAAAGAGGTTTGTCATCCAACAGGGTTTCATAGTAGCTCAAATTTCAATAATTTTACCAAAAATACACTATGCACTTTCTTTCTGACGATTTAGAAAACTATATTGCCGAAAATTCTCAACAAGAACCTGAAATTTTAAAGGAATTGATGCGGGAAACCCATCTTAAAGTGCTTCGCCCCCGAATGATAAGTGGTCATTTTCAGGGCAGGGTCTTGAGCATGCTCTCCAAAATAATACACCCGAAACATGTTCTGGAAATAGGAACCTATACAGGATATTCCGCTATTTGTTTGGCCGAAGGCCTGGCCAAGGATGGTTCGGTACACACCATAGACATCAATGACGAACTGACCCACATACAACGCCGTTATTTTGATAAAAGCGGGTTTGGCCAACAGATTGTACAACATACCGGAGATGCGCTGAAAATAATCCCCAAACTGGATATTGTATTTGATCTTGTTTTTATTGACGCCGAAAAAACAAGTTATGACGATTATTTTGAAAGTGTTTTGAAAAAGACCAAATCAGGAAGCGTCATACTTTCCGATAATGTCCTGTGGTCCGGTAAGGTTGTTGAGCGATTAGATGCATTGGACAAGGCCACCAAGTCGTTATTAGACTACAACAAAAAGCTCATGGAAGACAACCGGGTAGAAACCGTGCTCCTGCCCATTAGGGATGGGCTTACCCTAAGTAGGGTCCTCTAACCTTGTTATAAAGCGCAAAAGAACCAAATGCGGACAATACGCCCACCAAGGCGCCAACCAGGATGTCCATGGGGAAATGTACCCCAACATAGATCCTGCTCGTAGAAAACAAAAGGGGCCAAACATAAAATACCCAAACCCATTTTAATTTTCTCCGCAACAACAAAACCATAATGGTAGTTATGGCAAAAGAACTGGCCGCATGGCCAGAGAAAAAACTATAATCGGTCGGTGACTGGAGTATCCGGATCAGGGTATTGATTTCGGTGTTGTTACTTGGTCTAAGCCTAGCTACACCTTCCTTAGTAAAATGGGTCACCAACAGCACAAAGGCTTCAAGAAGCAAAACCAAAATAAATGATGGTAAGGCTTGCTTTCTGGGAAATTTTAGAAATAAAAGAAAAATGAAAAAAAGAAACAAAGGAATCCAGGTAGCGGTTCGGGTAATGATGCTCCAAAACGCATCATAGGACTCAATACCAAGGTTGTTGAGGTAAATAAAGGTGTCCTTATCCCACTCCAACAGTTTTTTAAACATGTTATTTGCGTTTTATGGCACCGGTAACCTCTTCGACGTTCTTTTTTACTTTGTCGATTCCTTCCCTGATATCCTTGGTAAAACTTGTATCTATGCCTTGTTTGTCCGCACTTTTTTGAATTTCCTGTTTAATATCCTCTGTGGCATCCTTTAACTGCCTCATCCCTTTACCAAGGCCTCTGGCAATATCAGGAATCTTATCCGCACCGAAAACCATTACCACGACAAACAGGATGAAAAATATTTCAGCCCCACTTATAAATAAAAAAATTGTTGCGTACATACCACAAATATAATGAGAAGTTTTACAGTGAAATAATAAAAGCCCCATAAATTATGGGGCTCATTTTATAAAATTTACAGCATGGAAATAATGGAATCCAGTATCCCAATCCAACCATTATTTTCCTTTTATCTGTTCCTTGAAATTATCAAAATCGGACTTTTCTTCCTTTTTTGGCCATGAATTGTTGGTGATGTCAATATCCGCGGTTTCCGCTTTGGGATCTACTACTATCCCTATCAATTCCTTTTGGGAAGCTATTACCCGTTTAAAGTCGGCGTCGCTCTTTCTCCAGATTTCCGCCGGATAGGTTATGTTTTCCTTGGAGCCATCGGCATATGCGTATTCCACGATCAAAGGCATTGGCAATCCACCGGGCTTGTCAAAAGTAACTTCATAGAAATACTTTGGTTCCTTAACTGCCGCCCTTTCTGTGGCGGTCAAATTATCCATCATGTATTCCTTCAGGGTTTTGGAAACCTCTGAGGGCAACTTACCCTTCAAATTTGGATCGACACCTTCACTTCCCTCTTCGGCCAAATAAATCTGTGCGGGAATATCGGCCTCCGTAAGGTTTCTTGCGGCCAAATATTCCTTCATTTTTTTTGTGGGCTTATCCGTTACATAGTACTTCTTCACCCCTTTTACCCCAATATCCACATAATCGGTGGTGTAGAACCAACCTCTCCAAAACCAATCCAGATCAACGGCTGATGCATCTTCCATGGTCCGGAAAAAATCCTCAGGGGTGGGGTGCTTAAATTTCCATCGGTTGGCATAGGTCTTGAATGCGTGATCGAACAATTCCCTGCCCATAACGGTTTCCCTTAAAATATTCAAGGCCGTTGCCGGTTTTCCATATGCGTTGGGGCCCAGTTGAAACACACTTTCGGGATTTTCCATTATAGGGGCTATCGTACTTTGGTCACCGCCCATATAAGGCACTATCTTTGAAGGATCTCCCCTTCTGGAGGGGTATTTTGTCTCCGGGGAAATGGCCTCTGGATAGGTTTCCCCAAATTCCTGTTCAGCCAAATATTGCATAAAAGTGTCCAATCCTTCATCCATCCAACCCCATTGGCGTTCATCGGAATTTACGATCATGGGGAAAAAATTGTGGCCCACCTCGTGGATAATGACACTGAACATCCCAAATTTTACCCGGTCGGAATAAGTGCCGTCTTCATTGGGTCTTCCATAGTTCCAACAGATCATGGGATACTCCATGCCCTGATTCTTGGCATGTACCGATATCGCTTTGTGGTAAGGGTAATCAAAGGTATGTGATGAGTAGGACTTTAACGTACTGGCCACCACTTTGGTGGAATAATCTTCCCATAGCGGGTTACCTTCCTTGGGGTACATGGAAACCGCCATAACGTCCCTGTTGCCCAATTTTACGGCCTGCATGTCCCAAATGAACTTACGTGAGGTGGCAAAAGCAAAGTCGCGCACATTCTCCGCTTTTAGTTTCCAGGTCTTCTTTTTATCGGAAAATCCTTTTTCCAGTACTTCAACCTCTGCTTGGGTAACGATGATTACGGGTTTGTCATAGGATTTTTTGGCCTGCTCATACCGTGCCATCATTTCCTTGGAAAATACTTCCTTTCGGTTTTGCAGCTCTCCCGTGCCATCTAAAATATGATCGGCTGGAACGGTAATATTAACTTCATAGTTTCCAAAAGGCAGGGCAAACTCGCCATTGCCCCAAAACTGATGGTTTTGCCAGCCCTCCACATCGCTATACACTGCCATTCGGGGGAAAAACTGAGCTATTACGTAGGCCCTATTGCCGTCCTTCGGAAAATATTCATAGCCTGATCTCGCCCTGTTTATGGTATGGTCGGGGATGTTGTACCACCATTTTACGGAAAAAGATATTTGCTCCTTGCTTTTTAAGGGCTGGGGAAGATCAATGCGCATCATGGTCCAATTCACGGTATGGGGCAATGGTTTCCCATTGGCGTCGTTAACGTACTCTATATGGAAGCCCCCATCAAAAGGGCCATCCACGTACTTTTTTAGAAACCCTTCCGGTTGTTCCGCTTCAGACACCTCACTAGCGTCCCTGATCAGTGCTTTGGAGTCCTTTGTCCTTGTGTTTTGGTCCAATTGCAACCAGAGGAATCCAAGCTCGTCAGGGGAATTATTGGTGTAGGTAATGGTTTCCACCCCTGCTATTTTAGCATTTTTATCATCCAGCTCAATGTCCATTTTATAATCGGCCTGCTGCTGATAATATGCTGGCCCAGGAGCTCCTGATGCGGTCCTGAACATATTGGGCGTGGCAAATTCCTCATAGAGCTGTTTAAACCTACTCTGGCTGTAGTGCCCCGGTTCACGCTCTTTTTTTGTTTCTTCCTGTGCACTTAAAAATACCGTTGACAAGAATAGAAGCGAAAAAAAACAATAGTTAGCTTTTCTCATTTTTTAAATTGATTTTTAAGCCTGTAAAATAAAGTTTTTTTATTCAAATTATTGCTTAAATGTTATAAATTTAACACCCCTTTGTTGTTTTCGCGGACAAGGATAAAACTTTTCCTTTGATCGTTCAATTTAAAATGAACAATATTTTGCTGTTCCTCAAAGATGTCCATCAATAATTCATTTTGTATTTCTATGGATTTTATGTCGGAAAAAACCACTTTGGGGACTTCCAGATAGCAGATGAGCAAATCGTTGTCGTACTTCTTCCCTAAAAATCTAAATTGTGCATCCTTCCCATTGATGCGCACCGTAAATTTGGCCCTTACATATTTTTCGATATAATCGCTTGCCCTATCGGATTCCTGTTCGGTGGCCAATTGTGCCGTTATTCCATAGCGTTCTTCCAGAAGCTTGTCAAAATCATCTATAAAAATACGGGTCGTTATCTGTAAGGCCTTAACTTTTTCCGAATAGGTAATGTTGGTAACACTGATGTAAAATTTATGAGCGGCGGCGAAAGCGACCAATGGCAATACCAAAATCAAAAAGCTTTTTTTAAGAATCCGCACGGGCGTTTTTTAAATTTCAAAAATAACAAACTATGTGCCATTATTTGAACTTTCAGCAGAAGTTTTCAACCTGTTTTTTTTAATTCCCCCCTTTTGGGCAAAGCGGGGGATGGTTCTACCATAGACGGAGAAGGGGGCAACAGCCCGTGTGGCAGCTTGCAACCTAATGCTTGGATGCCAAACCCTCCGTATTTGCTAACAGATCTACCTCCCTTCTTACGAAGGGCGGGCTTGTTTTATCCTAAATTATTTTAATCCGTTTCATATTTAATTTCAATTTCATTAAAAAAGTGCCTGCCTGGGTTTTTTCTAAAAGAAATAGTATTGAGAATACGCTTTTTGTTTTGCAAATTTGTATTCTAAAATCTAAAATACCCATAAACGCACTATGAACCCCTTATTATCCCCATTCGATACCGCTCCTTTTTCACAGATTAAAAACGAACATTTTAAACCTGCTTTTATACGAGCTATGGATGATGCCCGTGCCGAGATTGATGCCATTACAGAAAATACGGAGGCTCCCGACTTTGGGAACACCATTGAGGCACTGGAATTTTCGGGACAGCAATTGGATCGGATTTCAAGCGTTTTTTTCAATCTGAACTCGGCAGAAACGAACGACGAAATTCAGAAAATAGCCCAAGAGGTTTCGCCGTTGCTCTCAGAATTCAGTAATGATATTACCTTAAATGAAGCCCTTTTTAAGCGGGTTAAGGCAGTTTATGATCAAAAGGGAAATTTAGACTGGTCTGCGGAGCAAAGCACTTTACTAGAAAAAAAATATAAAAGCTTTAGCCGCAATGGCGCCAACCTACCGGAGGAGAAAAAGCAACACTTACGGAAAATTGATGTGGAACTCGCCAAGCTAAAACTGAATTTTGGTGAAAATATACTTGCCGAAACCAATGCATACGAAAAGCATATTACCCTTGAATCCGATTTGGACGGCATGCCGGAAGGGGAAAAAGAAGCGGCTGCCCAGTTAGCACAAGCCAAAAATAAGAAAGGCTGGCTAATAACCTTAGATTATCCCAGCTATATTCCATTTATGAAATATGCCAAAAACAGGGCCCTGCGCAAAGAATTGGCCATTGCCTTTGGCAGCAAAGGTTTTCATGGAGATGCATTAGACAATCAGCAAAATGCGCTAAAAATAGCCCAACTGCGGCACCAGCGGGCACAACTCCTAGGTTACAAAACCCATGCGCATTTTGTTTTGGAAGAACGGATGGCGGAAACCCCCGAAAAGGTGTCCCGATTTTTAAAAGATTTATTGGATAAAGCCAAACCTGCAGCAGAACGGGAATTTAAAGAATTGGAAGTGTTTGCCAAAGAATTGGACGACATTGACCAATTGGAAAAATGGGACGGAAGTTATTACTCCGAAAAATTAAAACAAAAATTATTTGATTTGGACGACGAGCAACTAAAACCTTATTTTAAACTGGAAAATGTGATCGCCGGGGTTTTTAAAGTCGCCGAAAAATTATTTGGGTTGCAGTTTGAAGAAGTCTTTGATGTAGAAAAATACCATGATGAGGTAAAGACCTATAGTGTTTTCGATACGAATAAGAATTTTATTTCCCTATTTTATGCCGATTTTCATCCGCGTCCCGGAAAACGAGGCGGTGCCTGGATGACCTCTTTTAAATCTCAATACATACAAAATGGCAACAATGTGCGTCCGCATATTTCCAATGTGTGCAATTTCACCAAGCCTACTGCCAGCAAACCCTCGTTACTAACTTTTAATGAAGTAACTACCCTATTTCATGAATTTGGTCACGGCTTGCATGGCATGTTAGCCAACACTACGTATCCCAGTCTTTCCGGTACATCGGTATATTGGGATTTTGTAGAATTACCAAGTCAGATTATGGAAAACTGGTGTTACGAAAAAGAGGCCTTAGAACTTTTTGCCACGCATTATCAAACCGGGGAAGTGATCCCTATGGAACTGGTTACGAAAATAAAAGAATCGGCTACCTTTCAAGAAGGTATGGCCACATTGCGACAAATAAGTTTCGGACTTTTAGACATGGCGTGGCATGGTGCAGATCCAACGGACATAAAAGATGTAAAAAACCATGAAACAATAGCGTTCCAAGGAACAGACCTATATCCAAATACGCCTGTAACGTGTATGAGTACCTCATTCTCCCATATTTTTCAAGGCGGTTATTCCTCAGGCTATTATAGTTACAAATGGGCCGAAGTGCTAGATGCAGATGCTTTTGCCTATTTTAAAGAAAAAGGCATTTTTAATGTTGAAATCGCACATAAATTTAAAGAACACGTGCTTTCAAAAGGCGGCACCGAAAAACCCATGGTATTGTACAAACGGTTTCGGGGAGCAGAACCCAGAGTTGAGGCACTGTTAGAGCGGGCCGGGTTGCTGTAAATGTTACTTAGCCCACGGTTTAAACTTGGGCCATGGATTAGATGAAGGTGCTATTTTCAATATACATCATTCCTTTTTAGACCAAGCATCATAACCTCCTGCGAGGTTTATGACATTCTTATAGCCCAGGGAATCCAGCTTTTCCGTAGCCTTGGCACTCCGTCCTCCTACCTTGCAGTAGACATAAATAGTTTTGTTTTTATCGATTTCGGAAAACTGTTTGGTAAAATCGGCATCGTACCAATTTATATTGATAGCGTCCGGCAAATGCCCTTGTTTATATTCCTCTGGCGTGCGCACATCCACAACCATTGCATTATTTAACTCTTTTTGTGAAATTTCTTTGATCGGTTTTGTGTTAATTTGTGCATGTCCAATTTGGACACTCAAAAAAAGTAAAATGCAGGTTGCCAGTAAAGATCTCATAATGGATTAGCTTGGTTCAAAAATAACTCATATTTCGCAGAAAAATCCCTTACATTTGATAATAGTAAAAACATGTTACAGATGCATCAATTAAATCCGAACTCTTGGGTAGATCTCTATGCGGACTATCTTTTTAATTATGCAGTGGCAAGGGTAAGCGATGCCGAAATTGCCAAAGATTTGGTTCAGGAAACTTTTTTTGCAGGATTGCGGTCTGCCAAAAACTTTGAAGGCAATGCAGCCGAACGCACATGGCTAATCGCTATATTGAAGCGCAAAGTTATAGATCACTACCGAAAAATAAACTCCAACAAGGGCAAGGCGGAAGTTCGATTAAGCTATTCTTCAAATAGCGATTCTGATGGCGATTGGCTTGAAGAACAGGTGGCCGATCCGCAAAGCGTGCTTGAAAATGACGCCATTGAAAATGAAGAATTGGGACTTGCCATTCAGGAATGTATTTCTAAATTGCCCAAAAAACAATCCATGGTATTTACCATGAAAACCATTCAGGGCATAGAAACCGATGATATTTGTAAAGAATTAGATATTAATCCGTCCAATCTTTGGGTAATGATACATAGGGCAAGAACTGCACTCATGGATTGCCTTAACAAAAACTGGTTTTAATTATGATTTCTTGTGAAGAAGCAACTGCAATCTGCAATAAAAAACAATATAACGAAGCAACTAGCTGGCAAAAGATAACCCTTTGGTTTCACGTCTTACTGTGCAGAGCATGCTCTCAATTTACAAAAAAGAATACGAAGCTTACTTCACTCTTTGAGAAAGCAAATTTACATAGCTTGTCCGAAAACGAAAAAGAACAGCTCAAAAAGCAGTTAGAGAATAAATTCTAGAGATAGTGCGCTGAAAACCAATGTAATCCCCACCACATGATGGGCACGGATTCTACCCAAAATGGTGAAAAGTAGGCATTTTGATTTTTTTTGGTCGCCCATAAAAGGATACAAAGCCCAAGCACTAAAACAGTATTCGCTATAATTTCCGTAGTGGTCAATGTATCTTTTAAAAACGTTATTAAAAACAAAGCTGTCGTAAAGATTATACCTATCTGCTTTGTTTTGAGAACACCATAGCGTTGTGGAAGGGTTTGCAGTGCCAAAGGATCATATTTCAAATCACGGATCTCAAAGGGCAATATCAAAATCAATACAAGTAAAAATCGTTGTAAAAATTCCACACCATAATCCCAACTCGGTCTTATCCCAGCTTCCAGCAAGGGCAAAACTACCGTAGTGCCAGCCCACACAACAGCCACAATAAAAATTTTAAACCCGCCCAGGCTCCTTAAGTTTTTGGCATTTGGCAGCACCGGAAGTGCATAAAGTCCTGAAAGAAAGGTTAGCAGTCCAAGACCTATCCAAACATCCAACTTTAAAAAATAAAGGTGGTAAAATGCCAAAACCAGAGCCAACATACTTATTAGCTGGACTTGTTTGAGATACGCATTGGTCATCACAACATACTTCGCTGCTTCTACCCCGTATTTTACAAAGTTATAACTGGCAATGGTTGCAAAAAAAAGGGCAAAAGAAAGATGTGGATTTACCCATATACCAAAGTGGATGGCCGTAACATGTATGAGGGAAAATACGGAAAGTGCCACTTGCATACTGGCGTTTAGATAAAAATTGAGGATTCTCCGAAACCACTTCACCAAACAAAAGTAACCAAACTGTTTATAACCCCTGTTCCTGGTTAGAAACTTTAAAATGCCGATGCTATAAATCAGTTTTTTTTTTAAAATTAATCTGTAATTTTGTGTCCTATTTCTTTAAAAATAGCGATTTAGTATGAATACGGATTTGTTTGCATTGCGCCATATTGGCATCAGGGAAGATGATTTTTCAAAGATGCTTGAAAAAATAGAAGCGAATAGTTTGGAACAGCTTATATATGAAACCATTCCGGATGATATTAGGCTAAAAACACCGCTTGAATTGCCGGAGGCCATGACCGAACACGAGTTTCTATCCCATATCAAATCACTATCCGAAAAAAACAAGGTTTTTAAGACCTATATCGGATTGGGGTATCACGAAAGTATTATCCCCTCCGTAATAAAGCGAAATATCTTAGAGAACCCCGGGTGGTATACAGCGTACACACCTTACCAAGCCGAAATTGCACAAGGCCGGCTTGAGGCGTTACTAAATTTTCAAACCATGGTCTGCGACCTCACGGGGATGGAATTGGCGAACGCCTCACTTTTGGATGAAAGTACGGCTGCCGCCGAGGCCATGACCATGCTTTTTGACCTTAGGACCAAGGATCAAAAGAAAAATAACACCATTCAATTTTTTGTATCGGAAGAAGTACTCCCCCAAACATTGTCCCTTCTGGAAACCCGATCCAAGCCTCTGGGAATAACACTTGTTGTCGGAAATCACGAAAACTTTGAACTGGACTCAAATTTCTATGGCTCGCTATTACAATATCCCGGAAAAACAGGGCAAATTTTTGATCTGAGCACTTTTGTGAAGAAGGCGAAGGAAAATGATATTAAAACGGCAGTCGCAGCCGATATTTTGAGCTTAGTTTTACTAATCCCACCGGGCGAGTTTGGGGCCGATGTGGTTGTGGGCACCACCCAACGTTTTGGTATTCCACTAGGTTACGGAGGGCCACATGCTGCTTTTTTTGCCACTAAAGAAGAATACAAAAGAAGTATTCCAGGACGCATTATTGGGGTAACCAAAGACGTGGACGGACAACCCGCGCTGCGGATGGCATTGCAAACCAGAGAACAGCATATAAAGAGAGACAAAGCCACTTCCAATATTTGCACGGCGCAGGTTCTGCTGGCCGTGATGGCCGGAACATATGCTGTTTATCATGGCCCAAAAGGACTTGTGGATATCGCAAAAAAAATACATTTTTCGGCCACTACATTGGCAGACCGTTTGCAGCGATTGGGACTTTATCAAATAAATACTTCGTATTTTGATGCCATTACGGTGAAAGCAGACGCCAGAACAGTGCAAATATTGGCAGAAAAAACGGAAGTTAATTTTTACTACCCGGATAAAAACACCATTTCCATAGCTGTAAATGAGGCGACTTCCATAAAAGACCTTCAACAGATTGTTGCCATATTTGCAGAAGCATTGGGTAAAGAAACCTTGCCCGTGCATACGCTAAAAGAACAATGGGCTATCCCAGAGTTACTTCAGCGCACTTCCACCTTTTTAACGAACAGTGTATTTAATTCCTATCATTCTGAAACAGAGCTGATGCGCTATCTCAAAAAATTAGAGCGAAAAGATTTGGCATTGAACCATTCTATGATTGCTTTGGGATCGTGTACCATGAAACTTAATGCCGCTTCACAAATGTTACCACTAAGTTGGGCGCAGTGGAGCAACATGCATCCCTTTGTTCCTATAGCACAAGCCGAAGGGTATCAAATTGTATTAAAGGAATTGGAGTCCTATCTAAACATCATTACCGGATTCGAAGGCACTTCGCTACAACCTAACTCGGGTGCACAGGGCGAATATGCCGGGTTGATGACCATACGGTCCTTCCACGAGGCCAACGGACAATCGCGGCGAAATATTTGTATTATTCCGGCATCGGCCCACGGTACCAATCCGGCGTCTGCGGTGATGGCCGGAATGCAAGTGGTGGTCACCAAAACCGATGAAAAAGGAAATATTGATGTGGCCGATCTTGAAGAAAAGGTGCATTTGTACAAGGATCATTTGGCAGCCCTAATGGTAACCTACCCTTCTACCCATGGCGTTTTCGAATCCTCCATCAAATACATCACAAAATTAATACATGACCATGGTGGCCTAGTCTATATGGACGGCGCCAACATGAACGCACAGGTAGGTTTAACCAATCCTGCAACCATAGGAGCCGATGTGTGTCACCTTAACCTCCACAAAACCTTTGCTATTCCCCACGGTGGGGGCGGTCCGGGCGTTGGCCCTATCTGTGTAGCAAAACAACTGGTGCCTTTTTTACCCGGTAATCCTATCATTAAAACAGGGGGTGAAAAAGCTATTTCGGCCATTTCATCGGCTCCTTGGGGAAGCGCTTTGGTCTGTCTAATATCCTATGCCTATATTAGAATGCTTGGGGAAAAAGGACTTACACATGCCACGGAAATAGCCATTCTAAACGCCAATTATATAAAACAAAGACTTAGCGGCAAATATAACGTGCTCTACACAGGTGAAAAAGGAAGGGCCGCCCATGAAATGATCATTGACTGCAGACCCTTCAAAAAGAATGGCATAGAGGTAACGGATATCGCCAAACGACTTATGGATTATGGCTTTCATGCGCCAACCGTATCTTTTCCGGTGGCAGGAACTTTAATGATAGAGCCTACCGAAAGTGAAAGCTTATCGGAATTGGATCGTTTTTGTGATGCCATGTTAGCTATTCGGGACGAAATTGATGCCTCCTCCGATACTGAATCAAACAATGTGTTAAAAAATGCACCGCACACCCTGCAATTGCTAACTAGTGACGAATGGCTTTTTCCGTACAGCCGCGAAAAAGCAGCCTTTCCGTTGCCCTATTTAAACGAAAATAAATTTTGGGCCAGCGTAAGAAGGGTTGATGATGCGTATGGAGACCGTAATTTAATATGTACCTGTGCGCCCATTGAAGCCTACATGGAAACATAAAAATCCAATAAAACAAGGGTTTTAGAAAGCTTTATCAAAATTGAATCCCGATTTTTAATGGATTCGCGGCATTTGTCTATTAAATTGAACATCGTATTGACTACTACGCATATACGGCATTTAAAACCCTTTTGGTTATTTTTGAGCTGTTAAACCATGCCATTATACTCAACAAAATGAATGTTGCAATTACGGGAACAGGTTGCTACCTCCCTTCCATCGTTACGGATAATAAAGACTTTGCCTCACATGAATTTCTCAATGAGGACGGGTCGTCTTTTAGACAGAACAACGACATTATCATACAGAAATTTGAAGCCATAACCGGTATCGCCAAGCGCCGTTATGTAGATAAGGAGCTAAACACCTCCGATATAGCCTATTTGGCCTCTGAACAGGCCATAGAAGATGCTGGCATCGATAAGGAAGATCTGGACTATATCGTCTTTGCGCATAATTTTGGCGATGTCTCCCATGGAAGAATACAGGGAGATACGCTTCCAAGTTTGGCATCACGAGTAAAAAACCATCTTAAAATAAAAAACCCAAAATGTGTGGCCTATGACATCCTATTCGGTTGTCCAGGATGGATAGAGGGGGTTATACAAGCCAATGCTTTTATTAAAAGTGGTATCGCAAGTAAATGTTTGGTCATCGGGGCAGAGACGCTGTCAAGGGTGTTGGACGATCATGACAGGGATTCCATGATCTATTCCGATGGGGCCGGGGCGGTCGTCATTGAAGCCACCAACAACGCCGGACAAATCTTATCCCATGCTTCGGAAACCTATACTTTTGAGGAGGCTTATTATCTTTTCTTTGGGGAATCGTATTGCAAAAATTCCAAAAAGGATCGCCGATACATTAAAATGTATGGCCGTAAAATATATGAATTTGCGGTGACTCATGTTCCCGGCGCAATGAAAGAATGTCTGGATAAAAGTGGTGTTCCCATACATGAAGTAAAAAAAATCCTTATTCACCAGGCCAATGAAAAAATGGATGAGGCCATCGTAAAACGATTTTACAAATTGTACGACCTCGAAATGCCTGAAAACAGTATGCCCATGAGTATTCGCGAGCTTGGAAACAGTTCCGTAGCCACTATTCCGACATTATTGGATTTGATCCGGAGGGGAAAAATTGAAAATCAGCATCTCCAAAAAGGCGATGTGATTATCTTTGCAAGTGTTGGTGCCGGAATGAACATCAATGCCATGGTATACAGATACTAAACATGTACGAAAACAGTTTTCCAAACAAACGTTACAAACATACTTCGGAATTTCTTCAAAAACACATCACAAAAGACCAATCTATTCTGGATTTAGGGATTGATAATCCGTTTGCCCAAATCCTTCGTAAACAAGGTTATAGTGTTGAAAATACCCACGGAGAAGACTTGGACAACGACTTTTCCGACATAGGACGATCAAAAGCGGATGTGGTCACGGCATTTGAAATTTTTGAACACCTTTTGGCACCTTATAACATTTTGTGCCGAATAAAAGCGACAAAATTGGTTGCCAGCATTCCCTTGCGCCTTTGGTTTTCCAGGGCCTATAGAAGCAAAACAGACCCTTGGGACAGGCATTACCATGAATTTGAGGATTGGCAATTTGATTGGCTTTTGGAAAAATCTGGCTGGGAGATAAAAGATAGGGCCAAGTGGACAAACCCTACAAAAAAATTCGGTATCCGGCCTATACTGCGCTATTTTGTTCCCCGCTATTACATTGTCTATGCAGAACGAAAGCATAAACCGGAAGCAATGAACCAATTATAAAAGCGGTATTTTATTGCCATTAATCTATGGAATATTGCATCATCATCCCGGCACACAATGAAGAAGCTTTCTTAGCCCTGACATTAGATTCTGTCCTAAAGCAAACCTTATTACCTAAGAAGGTCGTCATTGTAAACGATAATTCGACCGATAGCACATCTGCTATAATCGACAGTTTTGTAGCAAAAAACCTTATTTTTAAAAAATTAGACACCATTTCTTCTACGGCACATATTCCGGGCAGTAAAGTAATTAATGCCTTCCATAAAGGCCTGGAAAAATTAAATTGCGGCTTTGATTTCATTGTAAAATTAGATGCCGATATAATACTTCCTGAAAATTACTTTGAAAAAATAGCTTCCCTCTTCCAAACGCATCCGAAAGCCGGAATTGTCGGTGGTTTTGCTTATGAGGAAGATGCTTTAGGTGACTGGAAACTAAATCATCCTATGGACATAGACCATGTTCGAGGTGCTTTCAAAGCCTATTCAAAATCCTGTTTTACGGCGATAGGAGGACTTAGAAATGCCATGGGTTGGGATACCGTAGACGAGCTTTTGGCGCGCTACAAAGGGTTTGAAATTATAACGGATAATTCCTTAAAAGTGAAACACCTCCGCCCTACCGGAAAAGCTTATAATAAAAAAGCAAGGTTTTTGCAGGGAAAAGCTATGTACACCATGCGCTACGGATTTCGGATCACATGTATCGCTTCGGTGAAAATGGCCTGGAAACAACAAAAATATCAAGTATTATTGGACAATCTTAAAGGCTTTTTTACAGCTTTACAGGAAAAAGCCCCATTTATGGTAACCAGAGAAGAGGGGCGGTATATCCGGCGACTTCGGTGGAAAAATATCCGTGCAAAACTGTTTTGACCTTTCCGCTTGTTTTTATTGTTCCAATTGCTTATTCCAACACTTTTGCAATAGGTGTTCCGGTGGTTCCACTTGGAAAGGCAATGCCTAAAAGCGTTGCTATGGTTGGGGCAATATCCGGAATTTCAGTTCGATCTACGGTGGTGCCTTTTTTTATGCCTTTTCCATAAAAGACGAGCGGCACATGAGTGTCATAGACCTGAGGAGATCCGTGGGTAGATCCGGTCTCTGGATAGTCTATTGTTCCCGGTTTTAACACCATTAACACATCTCCTGAACGTTTCTGATTGTATCCATTCTGAAGAATATGGGCTATTCCCTCCGTATAACTATTCTCCCACATTTGAAAAGCGGTATATACACGGTCTATACCCTCATAACCTATAATTTCCTGAGCTAATGCTTCTTGTACTTCCCTAAGATCGATATCTAAATTTTTAATAAGCTTATGGTCCAAAAAAAGTTGTTCGTTGGACTCATTTTTAATCACGTCCGTTGTACCGTAAGTGTAGTTTAAAAATTCATTTAGCTTGGTTTTCATACCCTTCTTATCCAGATATCCGGCAGGGATTTTTCGATCTTTTAAATAATTAGGAACATCTATGGCCGCATGGTCTGCCGTTAAAAAAACGGTATATTCGCCTTCACCCACTTGTTTATCCAAAGCGTTGAGTAGCCGTTCCAAGTCTTGGTCTAACCGAAGGTAGGTATCTTCAATTTCTTTGGAATTTACCCCGTATTTATGCCCAACATAATCCGTGCTGGAAAAACTTATCGCCAAAAAGTCGGTAATGATATCGGTTCCCAAATTTTCGCCAGTCAATGCCGCAAGGGCAAAATCGACCGTCATCGCGTTCCCAAAAGGCGTGTTCCTTAAAATTTCAAAATCCCCATTGGTGTTCCACAATGCTGGTATATCGTGGGGAAAAGTTGGCGAGGTCTCCTCTTTGAACAATCCTTCATAGTTGGTATTGTCCAAGCCGCTTTCCACATAGCTGCCAATATCCTTTAAGGTCGTCCATGGTTTTTTATACTTTTCCGCCTTATCCGAAGCATTAAAGCTGTTTGTCCATTCTGGCAGGGCGTTCATATAAAAAGAGCTGGTGATCCAATTCCCCTCTGTACCACCCTCAAACCAATATGCCGCATTGGCCGTATGTCCCCCCGGAAGCACCGCCCCTCTATCCTTTAGGGCTATGGCCACCGTTTTACCCCGCATTTGCGTATGCAATCGGAGTTCATCGGTAATAGTGGTAACATTCATCCAGTGGGGCGACATTTCACCTGCCTTTGATCTGCTCCCTACAGATGAATACCGCTCATCGCGTGCACAGTAGACCATTTTTTCCGAAGTTTTATCATACCAATCATTACCAATGATCCCATGGGTTGCCGGGGTGGTGCCGGTATATACAGAGGCGTGGCCAGGTCCTGTAGTGGTGGGGGCATAATTAAAATGGTTGTTTTTACAATTATAGCCATCATTCACCAAACGTTTAAAGCCCCCTTCCCCGTAGTGGCCCCAAAATCGGGTAAGGAAATCGTAGCGCATCTGATCTACCACAATACCCACTACCAACCGTGGTGGCGTATTATCCAAAGTTGCAGATTCCGTGGGTGGATTATCTTTTGATTTCCGTTGCCCGAAAACCTTTAAAGAACCGAAAACAATAAAGAGGCTTGAAATCAGTAGGGTAAAGACTGTTTTATGCATAATTATATTCTATGGTAACAAAAATAAATAAATAAACACTTAAAAGATTAAATGAAGGTTAAATGAAACCTAATATTGCTATTTTTACGGTAACGAAGTCTACTTTAAGCGCATGAACTACATAGCATCTATAGGCAGCTATTTTTTAATGATTTGCGAGGTCTTTAAAAAACCAACAAAATGGAAGGTAATGAAACCTTTGATCTTTAAAGAGATAGATGAACTTATCTTCGGATCCTTGGGAATCATCATTTTTATATCCTTCTTTATCGGCGGGGTGGTTACTATACAGACCGCCCTGAACATTACAAGTCCGCTTATTCCAAAAAGCTTGATCGGTTTTGCCACGCGGCAATCTGTGATTTTAGAATTTGCCCCTACGTTCACCTCTATCATTATGGCCGGAAAAGTGGGATCGTACATTACATCAAGTATAGGTACCATGAGGGTTACGGAGCAGATCGATGCTTTGGAGGTCATGGGCATAAACTCGCTCAACTATTTGGTTTTTCCTAAAATAATTGCCTTGCTGATGTATCCCTTCGCCATTGCCATTGCCATGTATGTGGGTATTTTGGGCGGATGGATTGCAGGCGTGTTTGGGGGCTTCAGTACCAGTGCGGATTTCATCACAGGAATTAGAACGGAATTTACCCCGTTCCACGTAACCTATTCGTTTATAAAAACGATAGTCTTTGCCTTTATTATAGCCACTATTCCTTCCTTTCATGGGTTTTATATGAAAGGTGGGGCACTGGAAGTGGGTAAAGCGAGTACAACTTCCTTTGTGTGGACCAGCGTGGTGATCATTATTTTGAACTATATACTTACACAAATGTTATTGGGCTGATGATTGAGGTAAACAACATCCATAAATCTTTTGGGGACACTGAAGTTTTAAAAGGTATTACCACCTGTTTTGACAAAGGAAAGACCAATTTGATCATTGGCCAAAGCGGTTCGGGAAAAACGGTATTTCTTAAATGCCTGTTGGGTCTTTTTGTACCCGAAGATGGGACCATTAATTATGACGGCCAAATCTATTCCGAACTTACCACCAGTGAAAAAAGGAACCTGCGGCAAGAAATGGGCATGGTATTTCAGGGCAGTGCTTTGTTCGATTCCATGACCGTGGAAGGCAATGTAATGTTTCCGTTGGAAATGTTCACTAAACAGTCCAAATCCGAGAAGCAGGACAGGGTAGATTTTGTGTTGAAGAGAGTAAACCTTATCGATACCCATCATAAGTACCCTTCTGAGATATCGGGTGGCATGCAGAAAAGGGTGGCCATAGCACGGGCCATCGTGATGAACCCGAAATATCTGTTTTGTGACGAACCCAATTCGGGACTAGATCCCAAAACCGCTATATTGATTGATAACCTTATCCATGAGATTACGCAGGAATACGATATTACCACGGTAATCAATAGCCATGACATGAATTCGGTGATGGAAATTGGTGAAAAAATAATCTTCCTGAAAGATGGCTTTTTGGAATGGGAAGGTTCCAATAAGGAAATCTTTAAGACCAACAATGAAGCAGTAACCAATTTTGTTTACTCTTCCGAGTTATTCAAAAAAGTACGGCAAATGTATATTGAAGAACGGAACTAATCCTTAATCTCACGCAATTGTATTTTATCATTCTTTAAGCGCAACTTTAACCAGTTTTCCAGCTTCTTACTATCCGCTTCTATTTGGCTTTTAGCAATACCCTTTTTCCATTCCAATTCAAATACAGGTATCGTATCAATTTTACTGAAATCGGTCTTAACGGTATAAGCAAATCCTATGGCTACGAGATCCCCATAGATCGATTTGGCTTCCTTGCTAACCTCTTCAAAAGGAACTTGGGCGGCCGCCATTTTACTTATCTTGCCTAACTCTTCTTCAAGCACCCTGATTTTTTCGTCCTTCCCTATAATTTCTGCTTTTTTGGTTTCGTATAACTCGTTTACATAATTAAATTTAACTTCAGAATCATCTTTACCGGCCTGTACCACTTTCAATGTAGTGTTGCCCAATTTAGAATATTTATTTTTTTGCGCCCTCCATGTCTCAATGACGTTTTCGGGGATAATTTCGTCACCCAGGGATACTAATTCGATTTCCGAAGTTCCATTTCTATTATATTTTATGCTGGTGAGATCGTCAAAATAACGGCCGCCACTGCTAAACTGATAAACACCAATGGTCTCGTTGATCAGTTGTTGTGCTTGTCTCCTGAATCTGGACTCCTGAAACACATTATAAAAGGTTATCCCCGCCGGAACCATAACCAAAATGGCCACCAGAGATGCCAATCTGGATATTAACCTTCGCCTTTGCGAATTGGCATAGCGCACCATGGGAAACCGCAACAACTTTATCACCAAAAAGGTCGCCAATCCTATAAAAATGGTATTTATGGTAAAGAGATACATGGCACCGCCCGCATAGCTCCAATTGCCTATGGCCAATCCAAAACCAACCGTGCACAGGGGTGGCATGAGGGCCGTGGCTATGGCTACACCAAAAATAACGCTGGCAATGGTCCCTTTTTTTGCGCGTGCAATTACCAGAGCCAAACCTCCAAAAAAGGCAATAAGTACATCCCGGATATCCGGAGCCGTACGCGCCAACAGTTCAGAAGATTCATCGCGTAATGGAAACAGATAGAAAAACAAAAAAGCAGTGATAACACTCAAAACCACCATAACGGCGAAGTTTTTTAACGAACGTCTCAGTGTATCGATATCATTTGTCGCCAAAGAAAGGCCCATTCCCAATATGGGACCCATAAGGGGAGATATTAACATGGCACCAATAACAACCGCGGTAGAATTGGCATTTAAACCAACAGAAGCTACAAAAATGGAACAGATTAGTATCCAAGAAGTATGCCCTTTAAATGGAATATCAGCAATAATTGCCGCTTTAGTAGACTCCTGATCCGTGTTGCTGCGTATGTCCAAAAGATCAGAAAAGAATTTTTTAGAACTCCCCAGTAACCCTTTAAAATCTCTTTTTACCTCCTCCCCACTTTCTAAGTCTCCTTTTTGTAGCTCCTTTTTTTTGTTATTCATTTCTAAACATATTTCTAGGTAAATTCCGAACCGTATTTCTCCTTGACTAGTGCCGCTATTTTTTTAATGTCCTGCTCTTTAGATTTGGGGTAAATTAATAAAACTTCCTCTTTGTCAACAATTATATAGTCGTTGAGCCCATCTACCACCACAATTTTTCCCTTTGGGGAACGAATCATGTTTCCACGGGCATCCTCGCAAATGAGCCTACTGTTCACTATAGCATTATCGTTATCATCTTTAGCCAGCTTATCGAACAACGAACCCCAGGTGCCTAAATCGTTCCAATCGAACGCGGCGGGAAGTACATAGATTGCTTCAGAGGGTTCCAAGATGGCATAGTCAATTGAAATATTGTCCGCTTTTGGGTAATTTTCGGCAATAAATGCCGCTTCTTTTTCAGTATTGTACAAGGAATATCCCGCTTCGAATAATTGGTATTGTAGGGGTTGATGTTGTTTGAAACCATCGAGGATGGTTTTTACGCTCCACATGAATATACCGGCATTCCACAGAAAATTGCCTTGTGCTATAAACGTCTTTGCGGTTTCATAATTGGGTTTTTCCCTAAACTGTTGTACCTTTCTCAGATCCTCACCATTATCGTTATCAAACTCAATATAGCCATAGCCCGTATTGGGAAACGTTGGGGTGATGCCAAGCGTACAAAGTACGTCCTCCTTTTCACATTTATCAAAACAGCGTATCACATCACTGGCGAAAGCGGCTTCATCTTCGATCCAATGATCACTGGGTGCCACTATCATAATAGCATTTGGATTTATTTTCTGAATTTTCATTGCCGCATACAAAATACACGGTGCCGTATTGCGCATAGCAGGTTCTAAAACCACCTGAGCTTGCTGTACCATGGGGAGCTGTTCCAAAACAATATCATTATACCTTTCGTTGGTCAATATAAAAATATTGGCAGTAGGTACAAATTTATTCAATCGTTTAAATGTCCTTTGAATAAGGGTATCCCCCGTACCCAGCATATCGTGGAATTGTTTGGGATGGGCGGCCGTGCTTATGGGCCAAAACCGGGAACCGACGCCACCTGCCATTAAAACTGCATAATAATTTTTATTCATATTCTAAGTTAATCCAATATTAATTCCACTTCTGCATTGGGCTGAAAAAGATAGACTTTTCCAGATGCAATCTCTATACATTCGTAACGCTTTACCCGAACATTTCCCTTTTTAAAAATCCGCCCATTATAGATTCTGAAAACGCTACCTTGTGGAATCTCAAAAATATAGGATTTGTCATTTTTCGCATCAAATTGCTTCAAAGCTAATGATAATTTGGCGTCGGTATCACTGCTGGCCAAGGGATTTCTAAAATGTTTGGCCAATAAAGGCAAAAGACTTGAAGGAAATATTTCTGGACGAATAAAAGGCAGCATCAATAGCTGAAACGTTTTTTTCCATTCCACACCATGGGGCAAAATGCGCCTTCCATAGTTCTCGAACGTCACCAAATGAGCTATCTCGTGAATAAGGGTTATTAAAAATCGGTATTTATTGAGCGTTGCATTGACCGTAATTTGGTGCAGCCCATTTTGAAGTCTGCGGTAATCCCCATGTCGGGTAACCCGTTGGTTTACAATTTTAAGGTGCACATGGTTTTCCTTAATGAGTGCCACACAAGGAATAACCGCTCTTTCCGGAAGGTATTTTTTTAGGATTTCATCCATTGATCCAAAAATAGGATTTTAGCTTCTAAAATGCACCCTAAGCTTGTCATAATTTATGACCGAAATACCCTTTAAGGCGTACTCAACGATACTTGCAATACCTTCCCGTTGTAGAATTGATGTCCCGATAAGGCAAATTCCTTAATGTATCTGGCCATCTCCAAAGCCGAAATGGGTGCCTGATATCCGGGAAAAGCCTCTTGTAGCATTTCGGTTTGAACGGCGCCCAAAGCCAGGGCGTTAAACGACGGTCCCGTTTCCTTAAATTCTTCGGCCCACAATTCCGTAAGCGCAATTACCGCACCTTTACTGGAGCTATATGCCGATAACCCAGAAAATTTCATACTGCCTTGGATCCCGCCCATAGAACTTATACTCACCACATGCCCATTTTTCGACATTTTTGGTAAAACCAATTGCGTAATTGCTGCCACCCCAAAAACATTGACCTTATACACTTCTTCTAATTCTTGGGCCGTTATTTCCAAAAAAGGTTTGTTCAACAATTTTCCGGCATTATTTACCAAGATGTCTACACCGTCCCAATGTTCATCCAAAAAGGTCTTCACGCGTTCCAAATCGGGGGCCTTGGAGACATCAAAAGGAAAAGCAACAATATTAGGGTGACCTAAACTGAGTATTGGTTTTTCATTTCTAGAGAGTGCCAAAACATGATGCCCCTCATCTGCAAAAAGTTTTGCCAGCGCATAGCCGATACCCCGACTGGTACCTGTAATGATAATACGTGCCATTAATTGTATTTTATTTCTTTAATGGGTGCATTAATAATGCCCTTTAACACAGGGATGGTTTTATTGACCAACTTGGCCATATGGTCGAAGTCCATTAACGAATTTTCATCTCCAACCTGGTGGTAGTGGTCGAAATTGGTGAAATCGAATGTACTAAAGGTCTGTGAAGGCACATTAAAGACAGTATGAAAAGGATAATTATCCGATCTTTTGAACAAACTATATTCCTTGGCCGTAGGTAAAAAACCGACCAGCTTATTCCCTGCATACTGATTACTTATATCCGCCAGATTAGAAAGCTCGTACCCTGTTATGTACATCATATAATCTTTATCCTTTAAAGGCACGCCTACCATTTCAAAGTTAAGCATGGTATACAGATTTAATTCCTGTTTTTTTAACTTTTGAGCCAAATGTTCCGAACCTAAAAGTCCCTTTTCTTCGGCACTAAACAAAACAAAAATAACACTCCGTTTATTGGTTTTTGCTTTTCCAAAATAGCGGGCTACTTCTAAAACTGTGGAAGTGCCGGTAGCATTGTCATTGGCACCATTGGCTATGGCATCTCCGCCAACCGGTGCAATGAGTCCGATATGGTCATAATGCGCCCCAATAATCACAAATTCCTTTTTTAATTTTTCATCATTTCCTTCCAAAAATCCGACCACATTAAAGGCAGGTTTTTCATAGTTTGTAAGCGTGTCTAAATATGAGGAAAAATAAGGGGCAATATGGTTTTCCTCAAAAATGGCTTTGATATATTGCGCGGCTTTTTCAATGCCCTCGCTCCCCGTATCCCTACCGTGAAGCTCATCCGAAGCTAAAAATTCCATTAAATTGGCTATATCGCCTTCCTTTGAAAATTCAATTGATTCCGGCAATAAAACGCCCTGTAATCCCTTCGATTTTGGGTTCTCGGATACTATAGATTCATTTATTTTCGTCACATGGGTCATGGACGTGTCGGGTACTGTCGCTATATTGTCTTTGTTGGTCACCAAAAGTTTTGGCGCGCCGCAGCCCATTAAAAGTATCAGACCAAGGAAAGGGAGGATTTGTTTCATTTGATTATTGCTTTTTTAATTATAGACTTCAACATCTTAATACCTAATCGTACCTCACATACCATAAAATGAAAGGCCTTATTTGATGCAAGATATTAATATCTCCTCAATGTAAAAAAAGCATCTCCAATTTTTGGGATGCTTTTTGATCTTACTTTTATAAACCAAATTTAGGAGTCCGTTAGGCCAACATGGTTACGGGGTTTTCTAAATAGGAACGCAGCGTTTGCAAAAACTGAGCTCCTGTGGCTCCATCCACCGTTCGGTGGTCACAGGCCAAGGTAATCTTCATGGTATTTCCGATAACAATCTGTCCATTTTTAACCACTGGCTTCTCCACAATGGCACCTACGGATAAAATAGCCGAATTTGGTTGATTGATAATAGAGGTAAACTCTAAAATTCCAAACATCCCTAAATTAGAAACCGTAAAAGTGCTTCCTTCCATTTCTGCGGGTGTCAATTTTTTAGATTTGGCCCTACCGGCTAAATCGCGAACCGCATTTCCGATTTGAGTAAATCCCATTTGATCGGTAAACTTTAACACAGGAACAACCAACCCGTCCTCTACGGCTACGGCTACCCCAATATGGATATGCTTGTTGTAGCGTGTAGTATCGCCATTCCAAGTTGTATTAACCTGAGGGTGCTTCCTTAAAGCCATAGCACAGGCCTTCACCACCATATCATTGAATGATACTTTAATGTCTGGCAAATTATTGATCTGTGCTCGGGAAGCGATGGCATTGTCCATAGCTACCTCTATAACCAAATAATAATGGGGGGCACTGAATTTGGATTCGGCCAAGCGCTTAGCAATGACCTTCCGCATCTGAGAATTTTTAACTTCTTCACTGCCTTCTTCACCTACAGGAAGTTCTGCCGTCCCTGATGCTTTTTTATCAGCATTGGCGTTTGTAGTAGCAGGCACAACCTGAGCGGATTTTTTTTCAGGTTGATAGGTCTCAATATCCTTTTTTACAATTCTCCCGTGATCTCCCGAACCTTTGACCTCTGATATGTCAATTCCCTTTTCTTCTGCGATTTTCTTGGCCAATGGAGAAATAAAAATACGCTGACTATCATTTGATGCTTTGGTTACTGAGGCTTTATCCTGTTTTGTTTCGGGCTTTTCATCCTCGTTGCTACTTTCTTGTCTATCGGCTGCTGGTTTGGGTTTGGCCTTAAGAATACTGTCAACATCGGTACCTTCAGGACCAATAATGGCTAGAACAGTGTCAACCGCAGCGGTTTCTCCTTCTTTAAGACCCATATACAATAAGGTTCCGGCATAGAAAGATTCAAATTCCATGGTGGCCTTATCGGTTTCTATTTCGGCCAAAATATCGCCTTCTTCCACCTTATCACCTACTTTTTTCAACCAAGTGGCCACAGTACCCTCTTCCATGGTATCGCTGAGTCTCGGCATTTTTATAATTTCAACCCCTTTGGGTATTTCGGAAGTAGTTGTTTCTGATTTCGCTTCAACCTTGGATTCGGTTTTTACTATTTCGTTAGTTTCCTCTTTTGGTTGTTCCTTAGTCTCAGATGCGGCCTTGCCATTTATAATCCCCGAAATATCTTCGCCTTCTTTCCCAATAATGGCAAGCAATGAATCAACAGGTGCCCCATCTCCCTCTTCGATACCTATGTACAATAGGGTTCCTTCATGGAAGGATTCAAATTCCATGGTGGCCTTATCGGTTTCTATTTCCGCTAAAATATCACCCTCCGCAACCTTATCCCCTACTTTTTTAAGCCACTTAGCCACGGTACCTTCTTCCATGGTATCGCTTAGTCTAGGCATATTTATAACCTCTGCCATTCCTTATAATTTATGTTGTATAAATGGATAATCCTCTTGTTCGTAAACCATATCGTAAAGCTGTTGCACAGGTGGATATTCCGATTCCTCCGCAAATTTTTCACACTCGGCCACTAAATTCTTTACCCGATCATCTATTTTCTTAATCTCCTCGTCCGTGGCGTACTTGTTCTCCTTTATTACCTGCAGCACTTGGGATATGGGGTCTATCTTTTTATATTCTTCCACCTCTTCCTTAGTCCTGTAGTGTTGGGCATCCGACATGGAATGTCCTCGATATCTATACGTCTTCATCTCCAAGAAAGTTGGTCCGCCACCACTTCTAGCGCGATCTATCGCCTTGCCCATTTCTTCGGCCACTTTAACCGGATCCATTCCATCCACTGGTCCACAGGGCATTTCATAGCCAAGTCCCAATTTCCATATCTCTGTGGAAAAAGAAGTCCTGGCCACAGAGGTTCCCATGGCATACCCATTATTTTCACATATAAAAACAATGGGCAATTGCCAAAGCATCGCCAGATTAAAGGTTTCGTGCAGGGAACCCTGTCTTACCGCACCATCGCCCATATAGCATAAAGTTACCGCATCCCTTTTAAAATACTTGTCCCCGAAAGCCATACCCGCACCCAAAGGGATCTGACCCCCAACTATTCCGTGTCCTCCATAAAAGCGGTGTTCCTTGGAAAAAATATGCATGGATCCCCCCATACCCTTAGAGGTTCCGGTAACTTTGCCATACAACTCTGCCATTACCTTTCGCGGATCCACGCCCAGTCCTATGGGTTGCACATGGTTTCTATAGGCGGTTATCATTCTGTCCTTGGTTAAATCCATGGCATGTAGGGCACCTGCTAAAACTGCCTCCTGACCATTGTACAGGTGAAGAAATCCCCTAACCTTTTGTTGAATGTAAACTGCTGCAAGTTTATCCTCAAACTTTCGCCAGAACGACATGTCTTCATACCATTTTAGGTAGACTTCTTTAGTGATTTTTTCCATTAATTGGTATTTTTAGTAGAATTTTCGATGAATCGGAAAACAAAAATACACATATAAATCAATAGGGGAAAAAAATTAAAGTAAAAGCTGGCATGAAAACGAAAAATGGGGATAATAAGAAAAAACACACCTTACAAAAATGTACCATTAAATGCAAATGGAAGTAAATCGGCAATTGAATTGCATTTAATGACCTCCCCCGTTTCCCCCATGAACAATATCCCGATCGGGCAATTCTGCTTGTTCTCATATTCTGAAATGGATTGCCGACAGTTACCGCATGGAGCGACAGGCCTTTTTACCATATATTTTTTGGACGTGGCAGAAATGGCTATAGCTTTTATATGTACATCCGGAAACTTAGATCCCGAATGGAAAATGGCAACCCGTTCTGCGCATAAACCGGAAGGGTATGAGGCGTTTTCCTGATTGCTACCTGTAACTATTTCCCCATTGGCCATTAATACGGCCGCTCCCACACAAAAATTAGAATAGGGGGCATAAGCATTCTTTCGTGCCGCAATGGCAACCTCCATTAAAAATTGGTCATCTTTGGACAAAAATTCAAAAGATTCAAAAACGGATGCTTCAAAACTGATTTTTAGTGTTTTCATATTCCCTGTATTACTGGTTGCGAAAATAAAAAAAACCCGCTTTAAGGCAGGTTTTAAGTTTATTTATGTGATTCTACATCAATCATTGTAAAATTCGTCCCCTAAACTAAAAGTAAGGGAAAAACGCAAAGTGTTCTCCAATGGGTTTCTCACTTGCGATGAAGAGAACAGATAAGATAGATCCACCTGTGCCGATTTAAATTTAAACCCTGCGCCCAAGGTGAAAAATTGTCGGGATCCTTTAAGTTCATTTTCATTAAAATAACCAGCTCTCAACATAAAGGCTTCCTGATAAGTATACTCGGTGCCCAAAGCCCAAGTAACTTCTTTTAATTCTTCGCTAAATCCGTCAGGGGCATCCCCAAAAGATTCAAAAACGCCACTAAGGAAACCTATGTTTTGGTATCTGTCATTGTCTTCTGCATCTATATCGCCATCGCCATCAAAATCACGGGGGGTGGGCACCAATAGCTTGTTGAATTCAGTCGTAATGCCCAACACATTGTCCTGGTCCAAAATAAAATCGAAACCAGCTCCAAATTTGAGGTTGGTGGGAAGGAAGTTTTCCTGTCCGCCTTCATCATACTGTAGTTTACCTCCCAGGTTGGAAATATTAAAACCGGCCCTCCATCGCCCATCAAAATTGTTGTACGCTATTTCATTTGATCGGTAATATCCTGCCACATCCACCGCAAATCCATTGGCCGCCTGAGAATCCACGGTGGGATCATCCTGGAACTTTAGGTTAGAACTTATAAATCTTCCGGCCACGGCCATGGAAAATTGATCGCTCAATTTTAGGGAATAGGATCCATCCAAGGCAATCTCGTTGGGTTTTACAATTCTGGGGTCGTCAATGGCACTTTGGCGCAATTCAATTTCTCCCAATGTAAAATACCGGAGACTAAATGCGAATGCACTTCTTTCATTTATTTTTTTGTAAAAATTTGCGTTCAGTAGGGCAATGTCCGTAATGATGCTCTCCAAATAAGGCGTATAGCTTAGCCCGATCCCTATTTCCTGCGTCGCAAACGCAAATTTTGCCGGGTTCCACTGTTGGGAAAAAGCGTCCGCGGACGTAGCTACGCCCATATCACCCATACCTGCAGATCTGGCATCTGCGGCGATCGTTAAAAATGGCACTGCCGTGGTTATTACCCTATTTTCCTGAGCCGCTATTTTAAAAACAAAAGCAAGCAATACGGGCAGCAATAATTTTTTCATCTTTTCCACTTAAAATTTGATTGGTTTCAAAAACCTTAATAAATAAAGGAATAATTAATTAGCTGTAATACACCATAACGGCCCTTTTAAAAATATCTTGTGCCAAAGGTGCATTTTTTTTATATAACTAAGCCCCTTGACTAAAATACAAAAAGTCCATGGCATAAGAAAGGTTCGCTTCAGCAGAGAATTCCTTTAAATGTCCGGATTACGTAAAAAAGAAAGCCCTTATCCATACTAATCCATATTTTAGGTCGTTATGTTTTTACATTCGCTGGCTTAAAACAAGATCCTGTTCAAAAATGGTTTAAATATTTTTGATTAACATAAAATATTATGTGCAAATCATCGTTTTAATTGCCGAAAGTGATGTCTATATTAATTAAAAAATGAATTCCGGATTGCTTTAAAAACAGTCTAAATTTTGAACTCAAGTCCTAATTATGAAAAAACAATTTATTAAAGTTGTACTCTCTTGTCTAGTGGTGGCCAGCGGTCTTTCCAGCTGTAAAAAATCCTCCACGTCCAAAAATGCTTCAAGAGCTACCGGTTGGAAGATCAATGCAAAAGAAGGTGGCTTTCAATACAATTCAGACTTTAAAGAGCAAGAAACCGCTCCAGGCCTTGTTTTTGTTGAAGGCGGTACGTTCACCAAGGGTAAAGTACAGGATGACGTTATGCACGATTGGAACAATACTGCAACGGCCCAACATGTGCAATCCTTCTATATGGATGAAACCGAAGTTACCAACGTGATGTATTTGGAATATTTGGATTACCTTAAAAGCGTTTATCCCCCCGAAAACCCGCAATACACAAATATTTATGCCGGCGCATTGCCAGACACCTTGGTTTGGAGAAACCGATTGGGCTTCAATGAAACCATGACCAACAACTACCTAAGGCATCCCGCATATTCGGAGTATCCAGTTGTCGGGGTAAATTGGATACAAGCAACACAGTTCGCGGAATGGAGGACAGACCGGGTAAACGAGTCTATGTTGGAAAGGGAAGGCTTTCTTGCAAAAGATGCCAAATATAAGGCAATGAATGGTGAGATTGCCGGTACTTTTAGTACTGAAGCCTATTTGAACAGGCCCGAATCCGTTTATGATGGACAAATAGATTCCCTACAAGGCAAAAAGAAAAAAGATTCAATTTCCGCTTTTGCAAAAAGAAGCAGTGGAATAATTGTACCGGAGTACAGACTACCCACTGAAACAGAATGGGAATATGCCGCACAGGCCAATGTAGGCACTCGGGAATACAACAACTATAGGGGTAGAAAAAAATATCCATGGGAAGGGGATTATACCAGGAACGGACAACGCGTAGGAAGGGGGGACCAATTGGCCAACTTTAAGCAAGCAAAAGGAGATTATGGCGGAATTGCAGGATGGTCCGATGACGGTGCCGATATTACCGCACAAGTTAAATCCTACAAACCGAACGATCTTGGAATATATGATATGGCGGGCAATGTGTCCGAATGGGTAGCGGATGTCTATAGGCCGATAGTGGACGATGAGGTGAGCGACTTTAACTATTATCGTGGAAATGTGTATATGAAGACGGCAATTGGTGAGGATGGAAAGGTAGATATCCTAGGAAAAGAATCTATTGTTTACGATACCCTGCCCAACGGAAAGGTGGTTGCCGTAAATTTACCCGGTGAAATAAAAATGGTACCGGTAGACGAAAATGAGACCTACCTACGAACTAACTTTTCTACCAGTGACAATATAGGCTACCGTGATGGCGACCCAAGCTCCTCTAGGTTTTATGATAAATTCAGCAGTGATGAGGAAAATAGTAAAGATGAGAAAAAAATGTACGACTCCCCAAAGCATAAAGTGGAAAAGGATTCCCTTGGTAATTTGGTCCGCCAATACGACAAATCCAACAACAGGACTTCCTTAATAAACGACGAAGTAAGAGTATATAAAGGTGGCTCATGGAGGGACAGGGCTTATTGGTTAGATCCTGCACAGCGTAGGTATTTACCCCAATATATGGCCACAGACTATATAGGATTTAGATGTGCCATGTCCAGAGTGGGCTCAAAATCCAAATCAAAAAACAAAAAATCCATAAGAGGAGAGAAAGTTAAGTAATCATAAAAAATGATTTTTAAAAGCCCTTTCAATGAAGGGCTTTTTTTATATCTTAGTTTTATGACCATACACGAGCTGTACCAAATCTTTCTGGATTTCCCGCTGGCCTGTACCGACACTAGGGCAATTGCGCATAACTGCATATTCTTTGCGTTAAAAGGAGATAATTTCAATGGGAACACCTATGCCTCAGAAGCATTGCATAAAGGTGCCGCCTATTGTATAGTTGACGAAAAGAAATACGCAATATCAAGCAATGCCATTCTTGTTGATAATGTCCTGGAAACCCTTCAAAATTTGGCCGCCTATCATAGAAAGCATTGCAATGCAAAGATAATTGGCCTAACCGGCAGCAATGGAAAAACCACCACTAAGGAATTAATCACCGCAGTGCTTTCCAAAAAATTTAAGACCGTAGCCACTAAAGGCAATCTCAATAACCATATCGGGGTCCCGCTTACCCTGTTGTCCATTAAAAAAGATACGGAGGTGGCCATTGTGGAGATGGGTGCAAACCACCTAAACGAAATAGCCTTTTTAAGCCATATAGCACAACCGGATTATGGATATATAACCAATTTCGGGAAGGCCCATTTAGAAGGTTTTGGAAGTGTAGAAGGAGTTGTTAAAGGGAAAAGCGAACTGTATGATTATCTTATTTCCCAAAGCAAGTTCGTTTGCATAAATGCAGATGACCCAATCCAGAAGAACAAACTGAATGGGTACAACCATACATTTGGTTTCAGTGAAATTGACGGGGATTATTACCAAATAAAATTTTTAGGGGCAGACCCTTTTGTATATCTCGCTATTGAAAATACAGCCATTAATTCAAAATTAATAGGGCATTATAATTTTTCCAATTGTTGTGCCGCAATAGCGTTTGGGTTGTATTTTAAGGTTCCCTTGTGGGATATAAAAAGTGCTGTTGAGGCATACGAACCCATAAATAACCGATCGCAACTCCTGATGCAAAATGGTCATAAAATCATCCTTGATGCCTACAATGCCAATCCAACCAGCATGAGGGCGGCCTTGGAAAATTTCAAATCCATGAAAGGCAAGGATAAAGTTCTTTTTTTGGGGGATATGTTCGAACTTGGATCCGCAGCTGAAGAAGAACACCAAAAAATAGCGGATCTTGTTTCCGAACTCAATTTTAAAAAAGTGATCCTGATAGGAACCAATTTTAATAAGACCAACTGTGGGTATGTGAAATTCGATTCTTTTGACTCCTTGAAAGAAGCCATTGGAAGCATGGTACTGGCAAACAACACAATCCTCATTAAAGGTTCCAGAGGGATGGCTTTGGAGCGAATTTTGACGCTATTATAACGTGGGCTCAAGATTGTATAGTTGATTTTTTATGTGGAAAAGTAAAGAATACAATATGTTGAATTGCTGATAATACGTATGGTAGTTAAATAATCCGTTGTGCTTTCAATTACCAAAATCACAAAAGATTAATGGAATCGGAAAATATAGACGAACAATGCAGATATCCCCTTCTATAGAACTATTGCCATATATCAAGCATTACCTATTTATAGGCAGTCCCGGGAATGGCATCAAAAATCTTCGCTTGTTTTCTGACGGCAATACGGGTATGGTTTTTTCTTTTAGAACTAGCCTTATCTCTACTGTTCAAAATAATAACGTAACATACTTCTTACCTGCTTCATTTGTATATGGGCAAATTAGTGAATTTAAAGATTTATGTTTAATCGATGAGGCATCTTTACTAATCGTTGTTTTTCAACCTTACGGCATAAGCCGATTATTAGGAATACCGGCTAATTTAATTCGGGACAAAACCATTGGCACGGAAGATCTCTTTGGTATACAGGGTTTGATGCTCCACGAAAAACTATATGGACAACCCGGCTTGGAAGGAAAATTAAAACTCCTGAACGCTTTCTTTTCTAAAATAGTCCCCAAACTTCCGGTATCGAATAATATACTGATTCAGGCATCTCTAAGCTTCATTCTAAAAAACGGTGGAACGGCTACAATGAACCAATTGGTAAAACATACGGGCTATACGGAAAGACATATTGAAAGAACTTTTAGCGAATGTATAGGTATAAACCCGAAAAAGTATGGAAACATCGTGAAATTACATGTTTTTTTGAAACTTCTAAAAGGCAAATCAAAACAAAACAACCTTATCGATTTTTGTTACAGGGCCGGCGGCTATTACGATCAATCCCATTTAATCAAGGAATTCAAGAAATACACCGGAATGACACCAAAAGATTATCTATACAAGACCACCAGACTAACCAGTAACTTTATAGAATTTAATTCTTAACATTCCACATTTTAGGCAATGTCGGGATTGTACAATTTGTCAAGAGACAAACAATCTATTTTTGTCAAAAAATCCAAATAATAAAAATATGGACCAAATCAAAATATCGACCGCCCAATTTGAGCACAAAAATTCGGATAAAGATTATAATCTGTCGGTTATCGACAACCTTTCACAAAAAGCGGCATTAGAAGGCTCAAACGTAATTGCCTTTCATGAATGCTCCATTACGGGCTACACATTTGCAGGACATCTTTCAAAAGACCAAATGCTAAATTTGGCAGAATATATCCCAAGCGGGGAAAGTGTTCTGAAGCTCATTGAAATTGCCAAAAAGTACAATATTGTTATTCTAGCAGGCCTTTTTGAGAAAGATAAAAACAATTCTTTATACAATACTTACATATGTGTGGATAAAAGCGGATTAGTAGCGAAATTTAGAAAATTACATCCTTTCATAAGTCCTTATCTAACATCTGGAGATAGTTATTGCACTTTTAAATTGTTTGGATGGACATGTGGTATTTTGATATGTTACGACAATAATATCATAGAAAATGTACGGGCGACCACCCTTTTGGGCGCAGCTATTATTTTTATGCCCCATGTAACCATGTGCACCCCTTCTACCCGTCCCGGTGCCGGTTTTGTGGATCCAAAACTTTGGAAAAATCGCAAAGCAGACCCCACTTCTCTACGTCTGGAATTTGATGGAATGAAAGGTAGGTCCTGGCTTATGAAATGGCTGCCGGCCAGAGCTTATGACAATGGCATTTATGTAATATTCCCAAACCCAATTGGCATGGACGATGACCAATTAAAAAATGGTTGTTCAATGATTATGGACCCTTTCGGGGATATTCTTGCAGAGTGCCGTTCATTTGACGATAGTTTTGTGACAGCGAACATTACGCCCGAAAAACTTATTCTGGCAGGTGGGCACAGATATATAAAAGCAAGACGCCCAGAGCTATATGGTGGCATAATTGGGCAACCCCATGAATCGGAACAAAAAAAGACCGTTGCCGAATAGTAATTTGAATTTTTGGATTTAATTTGGTTGCTTTTTTTGATCAATTTAATTTTTCAGGTTACTTTTTATTCATTTTTTGCTGTTTTTATTGGCTTTAACTGCTTTTTTTGCTTTGTTTTTTT
>JBGTBA010000166.1:0-2073 GCA_041749595.1 Flavobacteriaceae bacterium
CCATACTAAATGGCAACTCAGATTACTTATCGAATGGGAATTCCTACGATAATCGCCCATCCGACAAAACTAAAACATTTATAGAAACTAAAGTAACTGCAATGAAATTGCAGGGTTTTAACCTTTAACTAGAAAATAAAAAACCCGCTCCTCTTGGAGCGGGTTTTATGCCTTAAAAAAGTTGTACCGTAAGTATTAAATCACTTTTACGTTTACCGCGTTCAATCCTTTTTTACCTTGTTGTAGTTCAAATTCCACAACATCACCTTCACGAATTTCGTCGATTAGACCAGAAATGTGCACAAAGTGATCTTCGCTTGATCCATCTTCAGTGATAAAACCAAAACCTTTGGCATCATTGAAAAATTTTACTGTTCCTTTACCCATTATTAAAAAATTATAAAAAATTAAATTAGCCACAAAGGTAAAAAAAATAGTTAAAAAAAATAATTTTTCGCTATTTAAATTTCTTTAATTTTTATACCAAGGGTTTCCGGCATTTTTTATACCATCCGGTCCACGGTTGTTTTTTCAAGGTAAAAAAGGAGGCTTACCCTAGAGATTGGGCTGCGGGGTCATCCTTAAATATGGTTTTATCTCATTCACTCCTTTGGTGAATATTTTTTTAGCATCTACCGTGGCTACCGATGGGCTAATAACCACGTCATCGCCGTGCTGCCAGTTTGCCGGGGTAGCTACTTTGTGGTAGGCCGTCAATTGAAGGGAATCTATGACCCGCAACAGTTCGTGGAAATTGCGCCCGGTAGAGGCAGGGTAGGTGAGTATCAATTTTACGGTCCTGTCCGGTGCTATTATAAATACGGAGCGAACCGTTAAATTGTCATTTGCATTGGGGTGTATCATATCGTACAAATTGGCCACTTTTTTATTTTCGTCCGCAATGATGGGGAAATTCACAATGGTATGCTGGGTTTCGTTTATGTCCTTGATCCATTCCGCATGGGAGGCCGCCCCATCCACACTCAGGGCCAACATTTTTACATTGCGTTTATCAAACTCTTTCTTGAATTTTGCCGCCGTACCCAATTCTGTGGTACAAACAGGGGTAAAATCTGCCGGATGGGAAAACAAAATGCCCCAACCATCGCCTAAATAATTATAAAAATTGATCATACCTACGGAACTGTCCGCTGTAAAATCCGGGGCTATGTCGCCCAAACGTATTGTTGCCATATTACTGATTTTAGATGGTTTATTAATTGTTCCTTAAATTTACGGGATTATAAATAAAACCGTACTTTTTTAGGTTAAAAATCTATTAAAGTTTTTTATTTTTATGGAATGGAAAAGTATGATTTGGAACAACTCAGGTATCCTATAGGCCATTTTCAAAGACCGGCAACAATAACGGAAAAGCATATCGGGGAGTGGATAGGTGTTTTGGAGACTTTGCCCCAACGCTTGGAAGTTTTGGTAAGGGGCCTTTCCTCGCTACAATTGGAGACGGCCTACCGGCCCGGGGGATGGACGGTCCGCCAAGTGGTGCACCATCTGGCGGACAGCCACCACAATAGCTATACGCGTTTTAAATGGGCATTAACGGAAGATAGTCCTTCTATAAAGGCCTACGATGAAAAAGAATGGAGCAATCTATTCGATGCCCGTAACGCGCCTATTGCACTTTCGTTGGATTATATAAGGGCACTGCACGCCAAAATGGTCTATTTGCTCAAAGGGCTTTCCTTACCGGATTTGGAACGGGTTTACATACACCCCAACGGCCCTACCGAGGTAAGTGTGAAAGAAAATATAGGAAGGTATGCCTGGCATAGCGACCATCATTATGCCCATATCCACAATTTACTAAAGCGGGAAGGGTGGGTGTGATTTTTTTGATCTCATAAAGTTTAAGTTAACATTCAACTTTTAGCACTCAGAACTTAAAACTTAAAACCGTCCTTCCATTTAATATTAAGACCGTTGCACGGTAAATTCCATTGAAAAGGGCATAAATTGGCACAAAATATTAACTCAACTATTTGTATATCAGTATATTGTATTGTATTTTTGTCTTATGAAAAAAGCAATTCACCTTACTTTAGCGGACAGCAT
>JBGTBA010000167.1:0-11537 GCA_041749595.1 Flavobacteriaceae bacterium
ATGCTGTCCGCTAAAGTAAGGTGAATTGCTTTTTTCATAAGACAAAAATACAATACAATATACTGATATACAAATAGTTGAGTTAATATTTTGTGCCAATTTATGCCCTTTTCAATGGAATTTACCGTGCAACGGTCTTAAAGTGCTTTAATTTGTCGTCCGCAATTTGGGCATTGGAGATTCCGTAAAAATAAAACAAAAGGACAACAGCGAAAACCCTCTTCATACTTAACGATTTACGTATCCATAACGAAGAATTGCCAATTTCCGTATCGGTAAAGCCTAATGAGTGTAAACAGGCCCTAATTATCATTCCATAAAGGGGCGGAAAGGATGGATCCACTCAATTGTGGCCTGCTTGCCAATCCGCCGATAAATTGTGCCAAGGTATAGCATGATCCCTGAAAGTCCCACCTGCAATAGAATGTTAAAAACGAAACCACATCAATTTAATTTATAATGTACTTCCTTTTCCCCCAATCGCAAAAGCAACTCGCTGGTAATCTGAACCTTTTGCTTTCTGCACGACATATTCACCTTTATCTCCTCCTCCATCTCATAAATTACAAAATTCAGGGGATGGTTACCTTTAAAGCAGGTCAGGGTTTCCTTTAACTCATAAATATTTTCCGCTTTCAGCTCATCGATATTCAGCTTTATCGTCAGTTTTTTAGCATAGGCGTCCATCACATCCTGGAGCTGCATCACGATATTGAACTTTAACCGGGGTTCTCCCTTTTTATCTGTTTCCCTGTTGATCCAGCCGTCCTGCACAAGTACCTTGAAAAAGGTAAATGAGTTGATCATTAAAAAATGGCGGAATTTTAAATATTCCTCCCCAAAAATCCTAAATTCAAAGGTATCGGTATAATCCTCCAAGGTAAATGATGCCCAGCTTTTTCCGTTTTTTGAGGTTCTGTGCTGCACATCTGTAATGACCCCGGCTAGGGCAAGTTCTTTATTAAGGTGGTTTTCCAGTTCTGCACAAGCGGCAACGCCTACATTACAAAAAGCGTTGATTTCGGTTTTAAAGTCGTCCAAAGGATGCCCAGAGATATAAATACCTACCACCTCTTTCTCCCGCTTCAGCTTCTCCATGGTACTCCATTCGGAACAAGGTGGCACCAAGGGTTCCGGAATCTTTACCTCACTGGCGTCACCAAAAAGGCTTACCTGGCTCGAGTTTTCATTTTCCTGAAACTTTGCACCATACCTGATGGCTTTCTCCAAAAACGTGATGCCATCCCCATCATCATGAAAATACTGTGCCCTATGCGTTGTTCCAAAAGAATCGAAACCTCCGGCCACGGCAAGGTTCTCAAAAGCCTTTTTATTGGCCGCACGAAGGTCTATCCGCTTGGCCAAATCGAAAACCGATTTAAACGGACCGCCTTTTTTTCGGTTTTCTATAATGGTTTCTACGGCAGCACGGCCTACCCCTTTTACCGCACCCATGCCAAAACGCACGGCGTAATCCTTATTTACGGCAAACTTGTAGTACGATTCATTTACGTCCGGACCCAGCACTTGCAAGCCCATGCGCTTACATTCTTCCATAAAGAAAGAGACCTGTTTAATGTCGTTCATATTATTGCTCAATACCGCCGCCATATATTCCGCCGGATAATGTGCTTTTAAATAGGCCGTTTGGTAGGCAATGTAAGCATAGCAGGTAGAATGACTTTTATTAAAGGCATAAGAAGCAAAGGCTTCCCAATCTTTCCAGATTTTCTCCAGTATTTCCCTTGGATGTCCGTTTTTTTCGCCACCATCTAAAAATTGTGGCTTTAATTTTTGAAGCAGGGCAAATATTTTTTTTCCCATTGCCTTACGCAACACGTCCGCATCACCTTTGGAGAAACCTGCCAATTTTTGGGACAGTAGCATCACCTGTTCCTGATACACCGTAATACCGTAAGTTTCCTTAAGGTACTCTTCCATTTCCGGCAGATCATACATAATCTCCGCCATCCCATTTTTACGCGCAACAAAACTTGGAATATAGTCCATAGGTCCCGGGCGATACAGGGCATTCATCGCAATAAGGTCATCAAAAACCGAAGGCCTAAGGTCTTTTAAGTGCTTTTGCATTCCGAGCGATTCATATTGAAAAATCCCTACCGTATCTCCTTTTTGAAACAGGGCATAGGTCTTTTCATCATCCAGCGGAAAATCATCGGGCACCAAATCGATGCCCAATCGGGCTTTTACAATTTTTACAGTATCCTTAATAAGGGTCAAGGTTTTTAACCCTAAAAAATCCATCTTCAACAATCCGGCACTTTCCACAACTGAATTATCAAACTGGGTTACATAGAGGTCGGAATCTTTTGCCGTAGCCACCGGTACAAAATCGGTAATATCACTCGGAGTGATAATTACACCACAGGCGTGAATCCCTGTGTTTCGTAAAGAGCCTTCCAGCACTCTTGCCATTTGGAGCGTACGCCCTTCCAGGTTATCGCCTTCGGCAATGTTAAGTAATTGATTGATTTTTTCAAATTCTTCGGGACGGAACTGCTTTTTCAACTGAGCCTCATCTACTCCAAAAATGTTATCGAGTTTGTACATGGTGGGGATCAACTTTGCAATGCGGTCTGCATCGTTCAAGGGAAGATCCAACACCCGTGCCGTATCCCGGATGGATGATTTTGCGGCCATGGTCCCGTAAGTGATAATTTGCGCAACCTGGTTGGCCCCGTATTTATTGATGACATATTCCATGACGCGACCCCGCCCTTCATCATCAAAATCGATATCAATATCTGGCATGGACACCCTGTCCGGATTCAGGAACCGCTCAAAAAGCAAATCGTATTTTAAGGGGTCTATATTGGTTATTTTTAGACAGTAGGCCACCACGGATCCTGCGGCCGAGCCACGTCCGGGACCCACGGAAACATCCATTTTCCGAGCTTCGCGAATAAAATCCTCCACAATTAAAAAATACCCAGGATAACCGGAATTTTCAATGGTCTTTAATTCGAAGTCGATACGCTCACGAATTTCAGGCGTAATTTCGGGATATCGCTTTTTGGCCCCTTCATAGGTAATATGGCGCAAATAGGCATTTTCCCGCTCCCGATAATCATTGAGATTTCCTTCGCTTGCCGCATCTTCCGACACTTTAAAATCGGACGGGATATCAAATTTGGGCAAGAGCACCTCTCTGGCCAGTTCATAAGATTCTATCTTAGCCGTAATCTCCTGAATGTTCAAAATAGATTCCGGAAGATCCTTGAACAGTTCCTTCATCTCTTCCTGAGATTTGAAGTAGTATTCCTGATTGGGCAAACCATAGCGGTATCCCCTGCCCCTACCTATAGGTGTTGCTTGTTTTTCTCCGTCCTTAACACATAGTAATACATCATGGGCATCGGCATCTACCTTGTCGCAGTAATACGTATTGTTGGTAGCTACCAGTTTTACCCCGTGCTTTTGGGAAAAATCCACCAAAACCTGATTCACCCGATCTTCATCTTCCTGGCCGTGGCGTATCAGTTCAATATACAAATCCTCCCCAAACTGCGCCTTCCACCAAAGCAGTGCTTCTTCAGCTTGCCTCTCTCCTACATTTAATACTTTTCCCGGCACTTCCCCATATAAATTTCCGGTAAGTACAATGATGTCCTCTTTATATTTTTCTATGGTTAGACGATCAATTCGCGGCACGTAATAAAATCCTTCCGTATAGCCAATGGAAGACATTTTGCACAGGTTTTGATACCCGTTTTTATTTTTGGCCAGCAATACAATTTGGTATCCGTGATCCTTAACACTTTTATTCAACCGGTCCTCACAAACAAAAAATTCGCAGCCAATAATAGGTTTTATTTCTTGTTCTAAAGGAGCTCTCCCCTTTTCGATAAGGATCTTATTGCGTTCCTTAACCCCGTTATTATGGGCTTTTAGTTCCTTTACAAAATGAAAAGCCCCCATCATATTGGCATGATCAGTAAGAGCCACGGCGGGCATATTATGTTTAGTAGAGGCCTGCACCAGATCTTTGATGTTGATGGTAGATTGCAGTACCGAAAATTGGGAGTGGTTATGCAAATGTGCAAAGGGCACATCGGCCAAATTGGCGATATTGTCTTTGATTTTGGCTTGGGAAATACCGGTGTCTTTTTCCCAAAGTGCATCCGCAATTTTCTTAGATGCCTTTTTTAGGTTGATATGCTTCAAACCAATAAGCTGAATCTCCTGATGATTGGCTTTGGAAAATTTTTCGAAATAGTCAAATGGCGCATCCAATACTTCCTGCGTGTAGTGCTTGCGACGAACCAACTCCAAAAAACAACGGGTAGTGGCCTCCACATCTGCCGCGGCATTATGCGCCTCATTGAACGGCTCTTTAAATAGGTATTCGTGCAACTCGGTAAGCGTAGGCAGTTTAAACTTTCCGCCCCGACCTCCGGGAAGCTGACAAAGAGCAGCTGTTTCCTCAGTACAGGTGTCCAAAACCGGTAATTCCTGTAAAGGGTTTTCCATTTGAAGTCGATGGAATTCGGCTCCCATAATATTGACATCAAAACCCACGTTCTGACCTACAATGAACTTGGCTTTGGATAGGGCATGATTGAATTTCTCCAATACCTCAGCCAGCGGCACCCCTTCTTTTGCCGCCAATGCTGTGGAAATTCCATGAATTTGCTCGGCGTCATAGGGAATATTAAACCCATGAGGCCGAACCAAATAATCCTGATGCTCTACCAAAGCTCCCATGGCATCGTGCACCTGCCATGCAATCTGTACGCAACGAGGCCAGTTGTCCGTGTCGGTTATGGGGGCATCCCAGCGTTTGGGTAGTCCGGTGGTTTCGGTATCAAAAACTAAGTACATGGGTTCGTTGTTCGTTACTCGTTTTTCGTGCTTCGAAAAACATCATAAAATTATAAAAACTTATGGCTTAGGCGCATCCAAACGTTTAGGAAGCCCAGGTGGTTTCTAAATCAAAATCAGGTATATTATTGTTTGGATATTTGTTATTACGACGTTTAGAATTTTCTAAACGAAGCATATAAAATTACATAGAACTTATGCTTTTTTGAAAAGAAGTTTTAAAGAGTTTTTAACAAAAAAATGATTTATAAGTATGTAAATTGAATTTTTTGTATTAAATTTACATACATGATTAAAAGAAGACTCGAACTAAAAATAACAAACAGCCTCCAGAAAAGCGCTTCAATTACCCTACTCGGACCAAGACAGGTAGGTAAGACAACCCTGTCTTTTGAGATTTCCAAAACCATTCCCTCAATATATTTAGATTTTGAGAACAGTCTAGACCTCTTAAAAGCGCAAGATATTACTATATTTCAAAAGGCAAATGCAGGACATCTCATTATTTTGGATGAAGTACAAAGATCGCCCCATATTTTTAAAGAAATTAGGGGCATTATTGACAATGAAAGACGCAAGGGAAATAAAACGGGCCTATTCATTTTTTTAGGTTCTGCTTCTATTGAATTATTAAAGCAAAGCAGTGAATCTTTAGCGGGAAGGGTTTCGTATTTAGAACTATTTCCTATTGATGTATTGGAATTTTCCAATAAAAACATATTAAAAACGAATGAACTTTGGTATCGAGGGGGATTTCCAGAGAGCTTGTTATCCGAAAATGATATCGATAGCTTTAATTGGCGAAAAGACTTTATTAAAACCTATTTGGAAAGAGATATTCCTCAATTGGGGCCAAGAATTCCTGCAGAAACCTTAGAACGTTTTTGGACTATGTTGGCGCATAACCAAGGCAGCATGTTTAACGCTTCACAGCTTTCAAGAAGCCTAGATGCGAGCCATACGACCATAATAAGATATTTAGATTTAATGGTAGATTTACTGCTTGTAAGGCGCTTACAACCTTACACATTTAATATAGGGAAACGCTTAATAAAAGCTCCAAAAGTGTATGTTAGAGATAGTGGTATAATGCATACGCTGTTAAACATTAAAAATTATAATGATTTATTGGGCAACCCCATTGTTGGAAACAGTTGGGAAGGTTTTGTTATAGAAAACATTATGGCAGTTGCACCTAGCTATATAAAATCATTCTTTTACAGAACCTCTGGCGGTGCCGAAATAGATTTAATTTTAGAATTTTCCATTAACGAAATGTGGGCTATTGAGATTAAACGTGGTTCTGCTCCAAAACCATCAAAAGGCTTTCACAGTGCCTGTGACGATTTAAAACCAAAAGAAAAGTTTATTGTGTATCCCGGCAGCGACACTTTTACCGTAAATAACGACATTACTATTATTTCTCTTCATGATATTATGGAACGACTGGTAAACTTATGAAAATTTTCGTTGTTCGTTCTCCGTTGTTCGCTTATCGTTATTCTTATTTATTGATTCTCGGAAAACACCATTTAAATCCTATTCTCTTGTTGCACCTGCTAAATTCCTGCAAGTCAAAGTTCTTGCCGGTCTGTCTAAATACAAATCTCTTGGATTAATACATTTTGAAGCTTTTTCATAGTTCGCAACATTAGGTTTTATTTATTTCTTCCCAATATTCCATTCTTCAAAGTTACGAATTTGTGATGTGATTATGGTTTCCTAGCATTGGCGGTAACGATAATATAAAAGCATTGGATAGCATGAAGTATGAATATATTATCGGTGGCAGGCTAAGGAATAAATCTCGAATGATAAAAAACCAGATATTGGGGCATCCATATAGCGACGCAACGATTAGAAGTTATGACAAGAACGATAAAACAAGGCCAATTGTACACTATTCAAAAAGTAGAGCGACCAAAGATGCCCATAGCCGAAAACGTGGTTTAAAACATCTAGAAAAAAAGGTCGAAACTGGTAAGCTGACCAAATCGTCTATCAATAATAAGGGCTACAACAAATATTTGAAATTAGCGGGGGAAGTGTCAATAGAAATCGATTACGAAAAGTATGATAATGATAACAAATGGGATGGGCTAAAAGGTTATGTTGCAAATACCAGACTTACGGACCAGCTAGTTTTGGATAATCACAAAAACCTATGGCATATTGAAAAGGCATTCAGAATGTCAAAAACCGATTTGCGAATACCACCTGTCTATCACAGATTAAGAAAACGGATCGAAGCCCATATATGCCTGTCCTTTACCGCATATTGCATTTATAAAGAACTCGAACGGGTATTGTATAAAACAAAATCAAAACTCTCTCTTAGGAAAGCAGCAGACCTAACGCACAACACATATCAGATAACATGCTCTTTGCCAGAATCCAAACACACTAAATCTATTTTACTCAATATGGACGAAAACCAGACCGAACTATGTAAAATAATCAATGAAAATTTTTAGGGTGTTGCAAAGCGGAAGACAGGAGGGTTGGCTGTGATGCTTACCAAAGCATTCTTATTTTAAAAAGGGAATAACATGATCACTATTTCAAACGAAAATTTGAGGAAGCAATTCCAAGCAAGTATTGACATACATATAAATGCGATAATGGAATGGCCGCAGGAAATACCAACAAAACAATTTTTTACGATGCCTGTCATTGCCCCACATTCCTAAAGTGTACTGTAGGAAGATTCCGCCCCATAACTTTCTCACCACTACCTTTAACAATCGCAGAATCCAACGGCGCAGTACCTAACCAGGGTTACAGTAAAAAAGACTTGTTTGGCTATCATATAAGATAAACGCTTAATATGTATGCAATGTACAGGAAGGTAAACATTGAATACATATTGGAAATACGTTACATACTGCCAACAACCACATCCTAGGAATTTACACAAACGTTATGTCCCGTTAAACAGGTTCATTGTATTCTGAGCCCCCGAAATTACCAAAGAGTGAATGAGGTCAACGCATTTCTGAAATCGCTCCGGGAGCGATTTTTTCTCTTCTTCCGTCCATTCACTTAACACGTAATCTACCTGTTTTCCAACGGCGAAATCAGAGCCCACCCCAAAGCGGAGCCTGTTATAGGCTGTGGTCTGTATTACATTTTGGATATCCTTTAGCCCGTTATGCCCCCCATCGCTGCCTTTTGTCTTTAAGCGCAAAGTGCCAAAAGGAAGGTTAATGTCATCCGTGATGACCAGTACATTTTCAAGAGGGATATTTTCCTTTTCCATCCAATATTTCAAGGCCTTCCCACTTAAGTTCATGTAGGTGGAAGGCTTAAGGCACAATACGGTTTTCCCTTTTATTTTAAAGTAACCCACCTCTCCAAGCTTTTGGTTCTCAGTGGGAAATCCAGCACTTTTGGACAATGCGTCCACTATTTTAAATCCAATATTATGGCGGGTTTCGGCATATTCATTCCCTATATTTCCGAGACCTATTATCAAGAATTTTTTCATCCCAATTTTTTTTTCTGACAAATATACTTGAGCATTATTCTATTTTCTGTGCCATAAAAATACAAAAGCATCCACCAATTGGCGGATGCTTTTTACCCAAACTTCCTATTATCTATTCCTTGGCCTCCGTTCCTTCCTCTTCTCCATCATCATCAACCTGTACGGCGGCACGGGAGGCCTTCACTTGGACCACTACCGTATTTTCCGGATGCAAAATGGTAAAATTCTTGCTCAAAAGCGAATCGACGGCAATATGCCCGCCAATTTTCAATTTAGAGATATCAACGGTAAAAAAATCCGGAAGATTGTCCGGTAGGGCTTTGATGGTCAACTTTCGTTTTCTGAACAACAACCTACCCCCATTTCTTACCCCTGGGGAATTACCCTCCAGATGGACGGGAATATCCATAGTTGCCATTTTGTCTTTGAACAATTGGTAAAAATCCACATGCAATATCTTATCCGAAACGGGATGGAACTGGATATCCTGCAGTACGGCGTTGAATTTTTTCCCACCTTCCAAATCAATTGCGGTTGTATGTGCATTCGGGGTGTACACCAAATCCTTGAACGCTTTTTCATCTGCTGAAAAGTGCAATGGCTTATCCCCTCCGTACAGTACGCAAGGAACCTGTCCAGCATTACGTAGGGCTTTTGCTGCCTTTTTGCCCACGCTTTCTCTTTCTGATCCTTTGATTGTAATCGATTTCATTGTCTATTTAGTATTTAATTAATTTACTCTTTGTCTGATGGAGTGAAAATTGCCGATGACCTATAGGATTTCCACGCACACTTACATTAAAAATTTTGAGCTTATAGAAGTGTTATGGTGTACCCTGTGCATAACATCTGCAAACAGATCGGCACAGCTCAACACCTTCACTTTTTTACAGTCTTTCCGGGTTGGGATGGAATCTGTTATGATCAATTCCGATAATTTTGATTTTTCTATTTTGTCATAGGCGTCCCCGGATAGAAGGCCATGGGTGGTTATTGCCCTTACACTTATTGCACCCCTATCCATCATAAGGTCTGCCGACTTGGTCAACGTGCCCGCCGTATCTACCATGTCATCTACCAATACCACGTTTTTGCCTTGTACGTCGCCAATAAGTTCCATGAGCGATATTACATTTGCTTTTTCCCTTTGTTTGTAACAGATCACCACATCACATTCCAAAGCTTTGGAATAGGCATAGGCCCTTTTTGATCCTCCCATATCCGGTGAGGCTATGGTAAGGCTTTCCAAGTTCATTTTTTTTAAATAGGGCAGGAATAGGGTCGATGCGAATAAATGGTCCACCGGTTTTTCAAAAAAGCCCTGAATCTGGTCCGCATGCAGGTCCATGGTAATGATCCTAGTGGCCCCGGCGGCTTCCAACATTTTAGCTACTAATTTGGCGGCTATGGGCACCCTTGGCTTGTCTTTACGGTCTTGCCTTGCCCAACCAAAATAGGGCATAACTGCGGTGATATGCCTCGCTGAAGCCCTTTTTGCTGCATCCAACATCAACAACATTTCCATCAGGTTTTCCGAACTCGGATGGGTAGATCCAATAATGAATACCCTTGCCCCACGGACAGATTCTTCAAAGGAAGGTTGAAACTCCCCATCGCTATATCTGGAGAAGCTAACCTTACCTAAATCGGCACCAAACGATTTTGCAATCTTTTCCGCCAAAACAGCACTTTGCGTACATGCAAAAATCTTAGGTTCCGGAACAGAATAGGACATACTTAATGCGTTGTTGACTAGTTTATTGGCTTCCCAAAGACAAAAGGAGGTGCAAATTTAAAAATTTATTTGGCTTGCTAAAGGATAAATCTTCAAATTTTTACGCCAAACATTGAAAATATTTTATAATTTTGCCATCCCTTACTACTTGATGCTCGAGTGGCGGAACTGGTAGACGCGCTGGATTCAAAATCCAGTATTTTCGGATGTGTGGGTTCGATTCCCACCTCGAGTACAAGGAAAAACCTCAATGCACTAATAACGTGATAGTTGGGGTTTTTCATTTATAATTAGCCCCAACCAATTCCCAACCTTTTAGAAATTTTTACCTGTTACTTAATTATAAAAAGTAGGGTGTTGCTCGGATTGCTGAAATTATACTAAGTAATCCCTAAAGCTGTTTTCCAGACTATTGTAGAAGTATTATTCCTTGAGGTTATTTTAAAGAAATTAGTTAGGCAGGTTAATACGTCGCACATTAGAAAGAATAAAATCCCGAAAACGAGAAATAGGCGTTACAAAAAAATATTTTTTTGGCAATTCTAATTTTTTATAAGAAAACTTACATTTGTCTTTGCTTAATCCCTTAAAATCCAACACTTTTAGTACAATAGGGTACACTGACAGAAAAGCAATAAAAACAGGGAAAAAACAAAAAGACCCAATGAATTTTCATCGGGTCTTTTTGTTTTAATACCATTTTGAATTATTTCTGAAAGACCATGGGATCTTCACTTTTCAATTTCGTTACGCTTGCGATCTTGCTATCTATAAAATCCACTTCGCTCAGTTCCTCTCCCTTCCAAAAGTACCATTTTCCAGTCTTTTTGCCGTTGGTATATGTCCCTGTCGCTATTTTATTTCCGTTTTCATCAAACATCTTCCATACTCCGTGCAATTTCCCGTCCATAAAATAACCGGTCTGCGCAATTTCCCCATTGGCATGAAAATAGGTGCCTTTCAACATTTCTCCTTCTTTTTCAAAAGTAGGTTTCGCCTCCTGGGCCATCAAAGCAGCTGAGAAGAAAAGGGCCATTATTAAGATTGATTTTTTCATGAGCTTTATTTTAAAAATAAACTTTTCTATACTTAACGTAATAAAGGTAATACTATTTTACGTAAAATGAACATTTAATTAACATTAAATTTACATTGAGACACAATGGCATGATTTTGTATCGGTTATAAAATAAAAAAACTCCCTATTAAGGGAGTTTTTTTATGATTACTTGTGTTTTATTGGTTCTCGTTCTGGGGAATGGGGAACTGTGTTACCCTTCCATCCCCGGTCCTATCCAAAGGCAGATCGCCCAATCGGTCAAATCTTCTTAGATCGATCCATCTGTGACCCCCTTCCGCAAAAAGTGAATACCTGCGTTGGTTAAGGATTTCATTTGCCAACTCCGTGGCAGCGTTGCTTCCGGCATAGTTGGGAAGTCCCGCCGCATTGCGGATGATGTTGATGGCACTTAT
>JBGTBA010000168.1:0-8432 GCA_041749595.1 Flavobacteriaceae bacterium
CGATATCAACGATGGGTTCGACGTGAACGACGAGATCGGGGACCCCGCCACCGACCTACCGGACACGGACGGCACGGAGGACGTGAACTATAGGGACTTCGACGATGACGGCGACGGCATAGATACCCCCGATGAGGATGCAAACGGTGACGGCGACCCCACCAACGACGACACGGACGGCGATGGCACCCCGGACTTTTTAGATCCTACCGATGATACGCCCGATCCAGAGGATGTTATTATAGAAGTTAATCAAATGGTGACGCCAAATAGCGACGGCAGAAACGATTTTCTGTTCATTAAAGGAGTGCAAACCGTACCGAATAACTCACTTAAAATTTTCAATAGATGGGGGGTAGCGGTATTTGAAGGTAATGGATATAACAATCAAAACAATGTTTTCGATGGCAGATCAAAAGGCAGATCAACAGTTTCTGGGGCAGAATATCTACCCTCGGGAGTGTACTTCTATATCTTTAAATATCAAAAAGACCTGGAAAATATTACGGATAGTGGCTATATTTACGTCAGCAAATAACTTATGGAAAACTTCAAAATGAGTAAAAAGCACGTATTCATCCCATTGTTTTTGTTGTTCACCTTCACCCAAGGAATCTATTCACAACAGGACGCACAATATACACAGTACATGTTCAATACCATGAGCGTTAACCCCGCTTATGCCGGTTCTAGAGGGCAATTGAGCATTGCGGCCTTATATAGGTCTCAATGGGTGGGCTTAGATGGCGCTCCGGAAACGCAGACATTGAATCTGCATTCTCCAATAAGAAACAGTAGATTGGGTTATGGTTTTTCTGTGGTCAACGACAATATTGGTGATGGAGTGGTCCAAGAAACGTTTTTTGATGCCGTTGTATCCTATACAATCGATGTTTCTTTTGAAGGAAAACTTTCATTTGGTCTCAAGGCGGGCGGCAATCTATTGAACTTGGATTTTAATGGTCTGCGTAATTTTGATCTCGAACCTACGGCGACGGACAATATTGAGAACAAGTTCTCACCCAATTTCGGGGTTGGGGTCTATTACCATGCTGAACGATTTTACGTAGGCTTATCTGCCCCTAATTTATTGGAAACAAAACATTTTGATAACTCTAATGGAGATGCCAATTCCGTGGATTTCCTGTCTACCGATAGGATTAATTTCTATTTTATTACCGGGTATGTGTACGATCTTAGTGGAAATTTTAAATTCAAACCTGCATTACTGACAAAAGTTGTGGGTGGGGCACCACTCCAGGTAGACGTATCGGCCAACTTTTTGTACAATGACAGGTTTAGTTTTGGTGCTGCCTACCGTTGGGACGCCGCTGTAAGTGCGTTGGCAGGCTTTCAACTAACCGATCAGTTGATGTTGGGATTGGCATACGACAGGGAAACCACGGATTTAGGCGGTACGCAATTCAACGATGGTTCTTTTGAAGTGTTTTTAAGGTTCGAGCTGCAAAAATCTTTCCGTAGGTTGGTGTCTCCACGCTTCTTCTAAATTTTATGTAGATGATGAAAAGAATACTTTTATTTATCGCTCTGGTTTTTGCCCTATCGGGAATTTCATTTGGCCAACAAAAACAGCTAAACAGGGCCAATTCCAACTATGGGGAATATTCCTTTAGCCCTGCCATAGATATATATAAAAAAGTGTTGGATAAGGGTTTTGTTTCGGCAGATCTACTAAAAAAATTGGGAAATTCATACTATTTTAATGCCGATTATCAGGAGGCCAAAAAGGTTTACGAAAGATTGGTTAATGAATTTAAGTCGGATGCCGGCCCCGAATATTATTTTAAATATGCGCAGACGTTACGAAGTTTAGGATCTTATATGGAAGCCGAAACCATGATGGATACATTTTTGGAAATGACTTCCGCATCGGCAACTACAATACCTAGAACCGAAAAAGACTATTTAAAAGAGATTGAAAAGAATTCCGGCAGATATGAAATACTCCCTTTTGAGTATAATTCAAGGTATTCGGACTTTGCCCCGTCTTTTTTCAAAGAGGGATTGGTATTTTCATCGGATAGGGATACCGGCAATTTGGCCAAATATCGCCATACCTGGAATGCTAAAGATTTTTTGGATTTATATAAAGTGAACGTGGATAGCCTGTCTCAAAACAAGGTAGCCAAGGTAGAAAACACTATTAATACAAGACTTCATGAATCTACCTCCATTTTCACCAAAGATGGGAATACGGTCTATTTTACAAGGAATAATTTTAAGGAAGGAAAATATACAAAAGATAGTGAGGGATTTATTCGGTTGAAGATTTTTAAAGCCACCTATGCGGATGGTAATTGGGTCACGATAGAGGAGTTGCCATTTAATAGCGATGGATATTCCGTGGCGAACCCAGCCCTGAGCCCGGATGAAAAAACGTTGTACTTTGCTTCGGACATGCCCGGTACATTGGGTGAATCGGATATTTTTAAAGTGGCGATCAATAGTGATGGTACCTACGGAACCCCGGAAAATTTAGGAGCTAATATTAATACGGCGTTTAGAGAGACGTTTCCTTTTATAACCTCCGGGGAAATTTTGTATTTTTCGTCTGATGGTCATCCCGGTTTGGGCGGCTTGGATGTTTTTGCCACAAAAATCGCCTTTGGGAAATATATAAATGCGGTAGTCAATGTGGGCGATGGTGTAAATAGTAAAATGGATGACTTTACTTTTATTTTTAATGAAGAAAATAGAAAAGGATATTTTGCATCCAACAGGGATGGGGGATTGGGAGAAGATGATATATATGGTTTTCTGGAAACCAAACCCCTGACATTGGATTGTGATCAGAGGGTTACGGGTACGGTGCGCGATAAAATATCCAATAAGGTTTTGGTGGGTGCCACCATGAAGGTCATCGATGAGAACAATGAGGAACTTTTAACCACGATTACCGATGCATATGGAAACTACAGCCTTCCGTTGGATTGCAATCAGGGTAATTTTGTACGGGCCTTAATGGAAGGCTATGTACCTTCCGAGGAATATTTGGCAAAATCGGACGGTAAGGATCAGATCATCGATTTTTATCTGGAAAGAGATAAGGTCACGGCCGGTTATGGGGATGATTTGGCAAAGTTGTTACAATTGAGTACCATATACTTCGATTTAAACAAATTTAATGTTCGCAAGGATGCAGAGATTGAGATACAGAAAGTCATTGCCGCCATGGAGAAATACCCAAGCTTAAAGATAAAAGTAAATTCCCATACGGACAGCCGGGGACCGGACGCATACAATCTATGGCTGTCCCAAAAAAGGGCGGAAGCCACTGTGGCCTATATGGTCTCTAAAGGGATAGCTTCAGATCGGTTGATCGGTGAAGGTTTTGGGGAAACCCGGCTTATCAACAATTGTAGCAATGGTACCAGATGTTCGGAAACCGAACACCAACTCAACAGAAGATCGGAGTTTATTATACTGGAATAAACAGTTATTTTTCATAATTTGAAGGCTTTTCAATATACTGGAGAGCCTTTTTTTTGTTTGCTCTTGTGGTGTATAGTGTACAGAATATTACCGTTTAATTTTTATGTACAAAGCGTATAGACAACGACCTGTAGGGTGTTTACAAGCATAATTGTCGTCTTCACAACATAATTTTCAGTTGGCCGCATTGCCAACCTATATTTGGGGCTATTGGTTAAATCTATTTTGCAATAGAAAACAAGATGTATCTACCAATTTAGGCAACGTACTAACATGAAAACAACCCATTACGGTAAAATAGCAGCTCTTTTTTCAATACTGTTTTTTATATCAATAACTCTTTTTGGCCAACAGACCTACAGGGATAATTTTAGCAGTGTCTCGTATTCAAATAATAATGGTACGGCCAACTTTTCGTCCAACTGGGTAGAAACCAACGAAACTACAAATCCTGGTAATGGGCGCATAACGATCAACTCAAACCAATTGCGATTTGAGGATCTGGACAATCGAAGCATTAACAGGACATTGAATATTGCCGGCGCAACATCCGCCACCCTTTCTTTTGACTATAATGCTACTTCAAGGGGCAATGAAGCCCTTGATGTGCAATTGTGGAATGCGGCTACATCTTCTTGGCAGACCATTGTGACTTTGAACACTTCCAATACCGGAAATATTATCCATAATCTGACAGCAAATCAAATATCCGCTGCCTCATCAATACAATTTATAAGTGCCAGCGGAACTTGGAGCACGGGGGAGATTATTTTTATTGACAACGTATTGTTTACGGTAAATTTTTCGCCCATCATGGTGGTCAACGACGTTGCGGTCAACGAATCGGCGGGAACAGCGGTTTTTACCGTAACCCATACGGGGGCAAGTTCCGCACCTTTTACCGTTAATTATCAGACGGTCAATGGCTCGGCAACCGCTGGGGCCGATTATACGTTTACCAGTGGTACGTTAAGTTTCAACGGCACTTCCGGGGCTACGCAAAACATCAATGTTCCGATTATAGCCGATGGTATTCCCGAATTGGCCGAAACTTTTACGGTGGCGCTAACGGGTAGTTCAAATCCTGCGGTCAATATAGGTGATACCGGAACGGGGACGATAACTTCCCAAATCCCATTTAACCAGCCACTTACGTTGGTAGAACAGTTTGCAGGCCATTATGACTTTACCTCTACCGGAGGCTCTTTTCGTACGCAATCCAATACGGCAAATGCTTGCGCCATTACAACCACATCATCCAACAGCCTAATCGCCCAAATACCCACTACGGCCACAATTCAAAAGGCATTTTTGTATTGGGCCCATTCCAGTTTGGTATTGGACGATACGGTTACTTTTGAGGGGCAGGCGGTAACTGCGGATGTGATCTATCAATCCGGGATCACAGATAGGGTCTTTTTCGGTTATGTAAGTGATGTTACCGCAATTGTAAGCAGTATTCCAAATCCTTCTGCCAATGTATTTGACGTTACGGATTTGACCATTGATAATGGAAGTACCTATTGCCCTAGCCAGACCGTTTTGGGCGGATGGGCATTGATGGTGTTTTATACCGAACCCACATTACCTGCGGTATCCATTAATCTTTATAGAGGTTTTGATGGTTTTAGCAATGCCGGGACATCCTTTACCTTAGATGTCTTTTTTGCCATTGGCGGGGCAGGGTCCAAGGCTTCTTTTCTTTCGTGGGAGGGCGACGAAACTTTGAATGGGGCAAGTGCCGGCTCTACCAATCCTGAGGAATTGTCAATTACCAATCAAGCAGGTACCACCTTTGTTTTAAGTGGTGATGGGGGGCAGCCCGGCAATAACGCCTATAATTCCACCATCTACGATAATACTGTAGCTCCTGTAGTCAATAGTTCAACCTCTTATGGCTTGGATTGGGACACTTACGACATTTCTTCCTTTATAAGTCCCACAGACAATCAGGTGACCGCTAATGTAGATGTAGGACAGGATTTTGTAATATCCAATGCGGTTGTCCTTAAAGTACCTTCAAATTTAATAACCGGTCGTGTTTTCGAGGATGTAAATTACCCGGGCGGTTCAGGCAGAAATTATGTTACTTCAGGCGTACAACCGGTTTATGGAGCCCGTGTAGAACTTTATAATAGCTCCGGAACTTTGGTACAGAGCACAACAACAAGGACAGATGGGGCTTATGTTTTGGCCGGTATGTCCAATGGAAATTATAATGTGAGGGTGGTCAATAGTACTGTTCGTTCAACAAGGGGTGGTGGTGCGGCCTGTACAGCCTGTTATCCTGTACAGACTTTTAGAAACTACCATAATGGAACTGGCTTGGTAGCGGTTGCCAATCAAGTAGGTGGTACAAATCCGTTGGTTCAGGATAGCCCTGTTGGGGTTTTGTCCGGGGCTCAGACGGTCTCAAGCGTTATCATCGCCTCTAACAGCATTACAGGTATGGATTTTGGTTTCAATTTTAATACCATCGTGAACACCAATGTCAATGGCCAGGGCTCGCTTGAACAGTTTATAGTGAATGCCAATAACCTCGATGAAGCAGGTTTGAATATTGCATCCAACAGTATTTTTGATCCGGCCGCTGGAGAGGACACTTCTGTTTTTATGATCCCGTCAACAGGGGATATTTTGGGACGGCCTGCCGACCCAAAATACGGAAGTGGGTATTTCGATATTTTTATACCCGATGCCAATACTTTGAGCCCAATAACGGGAAACAATACAAAGTTAGATGGCAGGACCCAAACGGCCTATTCAGGAGACACAAATGCCGGCACCATTGGGGCGGGAGGCATGGCCGTTGGAATTTTAGGGACCATACTGCCAAATTTTGAACGGCCTGAAATACAGGTACATAGAAATGCGGGTGATGTGCTGCGTACCCAAGGCAATACCATAACGATAAGAAATATTGCGGTGTATGCAAACAATAATACAGGCATTCTGGTGAATAGTGGTTCAGCCACAATTTCTAATGGACTTTTAGGGGTTAACGCCATAGGGGTAAATGCAGGGAATATAAATACGGCGATACAAATAAATGGTGGTACGGCAGTTATAGGTGGCAACTATATCGCTACGGCCAGCAACGCTGGGGTTTTGGTCAATGGGGGAAGCTCAACGGTGCTACAAAATAACCATATTGCCAGTAATGGGGGGGGTGCCTGTAATGACAACGTGGTTTTACAGAGTGGAACAGGGATCGTGATACAGAAAAATTTGATCGAAAATGCCGCGGCCATCGGTATTGAGGGCTTCAACTTTACCGGAGGTGCTACCATTGATGAAAATACCATTAGGAATTCAGGTCAAAACGGGAATGTTTGTTCTGGATCCATTGAGGCTTCCGGCATTCGACTGTTCGGTAACAATTCAACCATAACCTCCAATAGGATTTATGATAATGGCGGGGCGGGTATTGTCATAACGGGAGGGAATACCTCTGGTAACTTGATTTCGAAAAATGCAATTTTCAATAACGTAGGCTTAGGTATTGATATTGATAGACAAACAACAGGGAATCCCAATGGGGATGGTATTACATTGAACGATCTTGGAGATGTTGACAATGGCCCAAACACTGTGCTGAATTTCCCTATCATTTCAGATGTTTTCTTGGTTGGGACTAACTTGGTCATTAAAGGCTGGGCTAGACCAGGTGGCATTTTAGAGTTTTTCCTTACCGATGTAAACGAGGGTACAGCCATGGTTGGGGATAATACATTTGGTCTTTCTACAGATTATGGTGAAGGTCAGGAGTATATCGGCACATTTGCAGAAGGTAGTGCTTCTGACTCGGATGCCGCCTCAACGATCTATTCGGATCCCGATGGAAATACCGATAATACCAATAGGTTTCAATTCGCAATTCCGGTGCCCGCCAATACCAGAATTGGAGAACTCATTACTGCAACATCTACATCAGGGAATTCAACTTCAGAATTTTCCCCTACTGTCAATATTAAGGTCAGGACATTGATTACTAATAGAAGGATAACGTATAGAGTAAATAAAAATTAACAATTTGTCCTATATGTGTGCTATGCATATGGCTATTTCATAACAACCTCTTAAAAAGCCTCATGGAAGCATGCTGATCGACAAAAAGCACTATTGGATTTTGATTTTTAAATAATTGAAACTTCAAATTTATAGGGATATGCAGTACAATTTAACAGTTATACAACATTTATTTTCAACAGGTAGGCAGAGGTCTAATTTTGTTAAATCTATTGAACTGACATGATAGTACTGTAGGCACGTTTCAAGAATTTACACTACAAATGGACAACTATTTTGGACAAATACGATTGATAATTGGGATGATTGCCAAGCCATAAAAAAGGACATTATATTAGATTAAAACATACAGGAAGCATAAAGATTTAAGTAAATACACAACCATGAACAAAAGAATTTTACTAGTACTTTTTCTAATATCCGGATTTGCTTTTTCGCAGACTACAGTTACTTTGGAAGATCAGTGTAATTGTGAGGTTCTAAGTGGGACTGCAGTAACGGTGCCAGGAACAAATACCCCGACAGGTGCAGATTTAGGGGATTTATATGTTAACACAACTACTGGTACGATTTTCTTTTGGGACGGGAATTCGTGGGAATTAAGTTCTACTAATGGTATGGACGGTAACGGCATTGCATCTACCGTGGATAACGGCGACGGCACTTTTACGTTCACTTATACTGATGGCAGTACATTCACGACCTCTAATTTGACCGGCCCCCAAGGCCCAGTGGGAGCTAATGGTGCAACAGGCCCCCAGGGACCAATCGGCTTAACAGGAGCGACAGGCCCGCAAGGCCCCGCAGGGGCAGACGGTGCTGATGGTGTAGATGGTGCAACGGGCCCCCAAGGTCCAATCGGTTTAACGGGTGCAACCGGACCACAGGGTCCGGCAGGAGCAGACGGTGCTGATGGCGCAACGGGACCGCAAGGCCCAATAGGCTTAACA
>JBGTBA010000169.1:0-20274 GCA_041749595.1 Flavobacteriaceae bacterium
TGAAAAGAGCCTTGGAGTGATGGATTACGAACCGCCGTATACGGGACCCGCTTGGTTTATCCTGAGCGAAGTCGAAGGGTACGGTGGTGTGAGAGGCGCACTCCGTCAGTCAATGGCGGAGCCGTCTACTCGATTATAGGCTGCCCTTCTTGTCCGTCTATTTCATTTGGTTAAACATATAACGGCTTATTTTCCATTGTCCGTTTGTTTTTTGAAGAACAAAAAGTTCTCTGTTTTCTTCTGCTACAGTTTCTCCGTTGGCGTGAATTAAAGTCGTGCCTTTAGAGGTTGTCCGTGCAAAAGCATAGTCGCCATTTACCACAATTTCGTCTATAAAAAATTCGATGTTTAATTGAATTTGCGAAAAAACAAACTCATAAGAACCTTTTATTTGGTCTTGTCCGATTGCAGAAGGTGCATTGGAAGGCATAAATACCCCATCGTTTGTATAAAGTGGCAATACTTTATTTACGTCTGATGTGTTTAAAGCATCACGGCAGGAAAACGATTTTGGAGTGTAGGCAGACTCTTTTTAAAATACCTAATCAATATATTGCCGAATTATAATTTTATTATGTTAATTATTTCATAATGTCATTTTTTTATTTATTTTTACCCTATAGCATAGTATATCATAGTTTATAGTTTAAGCCCCTATATATTTAGGCTGCGATTTATTTTAAAGTAACTAACTCAAAAAACCTTTTTTAATTATGAAACAAACCTTTACAATTCTCAAAGTATTGCCGGCACACCACTTTGCGCTTTTTATTTTTATATTGTTAAATATTGTTGCCGTAAATGCCCAAAACACCGTTTCTGGAAAAGTAACGGATGCAACAGGCCCTGTTCCAGGCGCAAATGTGGTGGTTAAGGGCACCAGTATTGGTTCCGTGACCGATTTTGATGGAAATTATTCCATTAGTGTACCCCAAGGTGCCACTACTTTGGTATTTTCCTTTATAGGATTGACTACCCAAGAGGTAATAATAGGAGGAAGATCTACCATTGACATTGCAATGAGCGAGGATGCCCAAGCGTTAAGTGAGGTTGTAGTGGTGGGTTACGGTACGCAAAGGAAAGCGGACCTTACGGGTTCTGTGGGTTCCATCGGTGCATCGGAGATTGTGGCCAGACCCATTACCAGTCCGGATCAAGCTTTGGCAGGGACCATTGCAGGGGTAAACATCACCAATCGTAGTGGGGATCCTGGTGCCCCCATCAGTGTGCTTATCCGGGGTGTGGGTACGCCAGGAATAAACGACCCGCTGTGGGTTATCGATGGGGTTCCCATAGTACAAACTACCAATATAACCGTAAACACTTCATCTACAACGGATTCCAACCCGCTTGCCGGACTAAATGCCAATGATATAGAATCCATAGATGTTCTAAAAGATGCTGCCTCAACGGCCATTTATGGTGCTAGAGCTGCCAATGGTGTTATTATCGTTACTACCAAAAGGGGTAAAAGTGGGGATGCAAAAGTAACGTATGACGGCTATGGGTCTGTGGCCACCGTAAGGGATAAGATCAACGTACTTAATGTAGAACAATATATAGATATACAAGGGCAATTGGGTACCGATGTTTCCGAATTCAGTGGCAGGCCTTTTGTGGATTGGCAAGACCTTATTTTTAGAACAGGCTTTGTTCAAAACCATAACGTAACCGTTAGTGGGGGCAGTGAAAATGCAAACTATTTTATTTCCGGGGGCTATATGGATCAAGAAGGTATTGAAAGAGCGCAGGAATTTACCCGATATTCCTTTAAGGCCAATTCGGATATTAAAGTAGGGAAAAGACTGAAGTTTGGGGAATCATTGTTAATCAGCCAAACAGATCGCCAAGTTCAAAGTGAACAGGGTATCTTTGCGGGCTTTAACTCGGCACTTAATGCCCCTTATTACCAACCTTTCGGCGATGGGGCGTTTGGGTATAATCCGGTACTCCCAAGTACTGTTGGGGACGGTTCGGCAAATAATTATCTATTTAATACGGATGACAGGTTTACCAAGACCACCGTCCAGACCCGAAAGGTATTGGGCAACTTTTATGGGGAAATTGAAATACTAAAAGGCCTAAAGATCAGGCCTTCACTTGGGCTGGATTATAACGTTGGGGTTGGGGACTACCTTACAACGGCGGCGGTATTGGATAATTCAACGGGAACATCCCTATTGGTTTCCGAACGCCCTATAGAGCTAACGTTGACCTATGCCACCACCCTTTCTTACGATAAGACCTTTGGGAATGGGGACCACAGTGTTTCGGCACTTTTTGGGTTTGAGCAAACAGAGTTTCGATTTGATAAAGTGCGATTGCAGGGGCGGGATCTTTTTAACATCAATTTTCCCGCTAGCGGCACTACAGTGGCCGGTGCCAATGAAGCCGACCTGTGGACATTGCAAGGATGGCTGGGACGTTTAAGTTATAATTATAAAGGAAAATATCTTGCAACGGCCAATGTGAGGAGAGATGCCACATCGCGATTCTCTAAAGATAACCGAGATGATATTTTCCCTTCTCTTTCTGTAGGTTGGAGAATCACAGCAGAAGACTTTTTCAATAAAGGCAAAGCTATCGACGACATTAAGATCCGCGCCAGTTGGGGCCAATCCGGGAATCAGTTTACCGGACTTAACTTTGCTTTCCTAAGTTCCATAGACAATAACATTAGATATGTCATTGGAGAAGGCAATCAAGTTACTGTTGTGGCACCGGCACCCACCACATTTGCAAATAAAGATCTGAAATGGGAAACCAGTAATCAGGTGGATTTAGGCGTGGATGCCAGTTTTTTAAAGGGTAAACTTACCATGACCGCAGATTATTATAACAAGACCACAAAAGATGTCTTATTGGGCCTTCCTCTTCCCTTTGTGTCCGGATTCTTCTTGCCCGCCGATGCGAATGTGGGCGAAATTAAAAACACAGGAGTTGAGTTCGCTTTCAATTGGAACAATAAAATAGGAGATCTTAGCTATAGCTTCGGCGGAAATCTTACCACAGTGCACAATGAAGTAACCGATTTGGGTCAGATTCCCCAGATCGTTACCGGTATTGGGGGGGCATCCACACACCGTACCATAGAGGGCGAAAGTCTGGGTCATTTCTTTGGCTACAAGACCGATGGCCTATATCAAAATGATGCGGAAGTCGCTGCGGCTTTACCAGATTCTAATGGTACGCCCTCACCAGGGGATATCCGTTTTGTGGATGTGAACGGTGATGGACGGATAAATGCCGAGGATAGGACTAAAATTGGAAGTCCTTTCCCGAAATTCTTTTATGGTTTTAATTTTAACGCTGAGTACAAAGGACTCGATTTTTCGATTGATTTCAGAGGGGTGGGCAATAAACAGGTATATAACTCAGCCAGAGTTGGCTTGGAGGGGCTTGTTGGCAACAATAACTTCAGTACCCAAGTCTTAAACCGATGGACCGGGGAGGGCACCACAAATTCCAGTTCTCATCCAAGATTGGCACTAAACGATCCGAATGGCAATAACCGGTTCTCGGATCGTTGGGTAGAAGACGCCGGATACCTGCGCATTCAAAACATTCAGTTAGGGTATAATCTGTCTCGGGACGTACTCACGAAATGGACAAACGATTTTGTCACCAATATGCGCGTCTATATAGGGGCGCAGAATTTGGCCACCTTTACCAAGTATTCCGGCTATGATCCTGAAGTAGGGCGTACCCAGAGTTTTCAAAAAGGCGAATTTACCTTGGCCACAGGTCAGGATGGCGGAGCTTCACCGCTTCCTAGAATTGTACAATTAGGTTTATCCATGACATTTAATTAGTTTAATATTATATCTCTCTCTCAATACTAAAATAATATGAAAAATATATATGTGCTTATCACAAGTCTCTGCATCCTGGGCATTTTATCGTGCAGCAATGAATTGGATCTACAACCGTTGGATCGGTTGACCACCGACACGTTTTACAAGACCAGAACAGATTTTGACGGTGCCGTATTCGCCTCCTATTCCTCCATTCAGGATTTCTGGGGAACCAGTACTGAAAACCTAGGGGAGTTTGGGGAATTTTGGAAAATAACCCTAACCGTTACAGATGACGTTGCCGCAGATGCGGTAAATTCCGATCAGATTTCCAGAGACGTTGACAACTTGTTCATACGCTCCAGTGATGTGCCGTACGCTGCGGTTTATACCCAGATTTATGAAGGGATTTTTCGCGCCAATTTGGTTCTCCAAAATCTTGATGGGGATAATGAATTGACCGCGGCAGACAAAACAGTATTGTCGGCCGAAGCCAAGTTTCTTCGCGCTTGGTTCCATTTTCAGGCCATGAAATTATTCGGTACACCACCTTTGGCTTTGGAAATTGTGCCCGGCATTAACGACCAGGCCAAACCCAATGCCACCCAAAGTGAGCTTTTTGCCGCGATACTTTCTGATTTTAACGATGCCGCGGCCGGTCTTCCGCCAGATTGGGATAGCGGTAATAGGGGCAGGGTAACATCATGGGCAGCAAAATCTTATATCGGAAAAGTAAATGTTTGGAAAAAAGATTGGCCGACAGCCATCACTGCATTTGAAGATGTAATCGCTAATGGGCCATACGAATTGCTGCCAGACTATGAAAGTGTTTTTGCCTTCAATAATGAAAACAATGCCGAATCCATTTTTGAAGTACAGTATGGCGGGCCTTTTTCTGACGACAACCTATGGGTGTTTGATGATACGCATTCCGAAGACTTTAAGGCCTCACAAGGCACAGGTAGAGGTTGGCATTGGGATGCCGCCAACGGTGCGCCCGGAGGGAAACTGGGCCAATGGGCACCTACACAAGATCTGGTAGATGCTTTCGAACCGGGAGATGTTAGGTTGCGAACCATTCTTTATCAGGATGGAGATACCTATTTCTCCTTTGACGGAACCCGTTATGAACTGCCCTACGACCCACAATGGTCTTCAACCAATTTTACCCTGAAAAAGTATAGGGGTTCCGTTAATTCTGTCCAAGCAAACCACTCTCCTAACGGGCAGGCAGACTTTAACAATGAACGGTGGTTCCGTTTTGCGGAATTAAAACTTTTATATGCGGAGGCATTGATCGAAGGTGGCGGTAACCTTGCTACGGCCAAACAACAAATAGACGATATAAGGGTTCGCGCGGGCTTACCCATTTTAGATGCGTCAGCAGATCTTACCCAAGCCATGCGACAGGAAAAAAGGATTGAACTGGCCTTAGAACCCCATCGCTGGTTTGATATCACCCGTTGGGGTATTGGCTCCCAGATCTTTGGAGCGGCATGGAACGATAGATTTAATGTATTTCCGTTCCCGCAGTCAGAAATTGAACGTTCCAATGGTTTATTGGAACAAAATCCGGGATACTAAAATAGGATTATTTTTCGGAGTATTAACTGCTTGCAAAGTTGAGTTGATTTTGTTAGTTTAATTCATGGGCAATCCAATCTTTTATAGATTGGATTCCTTTTTTAATTAATTTCGATTGCACTAAAAATTGGGAATGAGGTATATAAAATTTAGGCATTTGTTCCGTTTGGCGGTTTTTGGTTTCGCATTGTCCGTGCTTTCTTGCCAAGATACGTCGTCGCTGTTTATTGAACATCCCTCAAATGATACTGGCATTACCTTTAACAATAAACTATCATTTAACGATACTTTATCCGTATTGGAGTTTGAATATATGTATAATGGGGCAGGTGTTGCAGTAGCCGATTTTGATCTGGACGGACTTCAGGATATTTTCTTTACTGGCAATATGGTAAGCAATGCATTGTACCGCAATCTGGGTGATTGGAAGTTTCAGGATATCACCCTTTCTGCAAATGTGGCATCCAGTAATTGGTCCAACGGGGTAGCCATCGTAGATATAGATCAAAACGGATACTCCGATATTTATGTGTCGCGTGGAGGACCAAGAGGCTCTAAAGGGTCCGAGCGCGCCAATTTACTCTTCCTCAATAATGGAATGAAAAACGGAAAATTGGATTTTAAGGAAGTTGCCGCCGATTGGGGCCTGGCCGATGAAAGCTATTCCGTACAAGCCGCGTTCTTTGATTATGATTTGGATGGCGATTTGGATATGTATTTGCTGAGCAATGCCTTAGTAGATTTCAATAGAAATGTGTCGCGGCCGAAAGATCGTACGGGCAAAGCACCTTCTGTGGACAAATTGTTCCGAAACAATGGGAATCATACATTTACCGAAGTTTCTTCAGAAGCAGGGATTCTTGTGGAAGGGTTTGGCCTCGGGGTTGAAATTTGTGATTTGAATAATGATGGTTGGCCGGACGTTTATGTGTCCAACGATTTTCTTACGGATGATTTATTATACATCAATCAACAAAACGGCACGTTCAAGAACGAAATCAAGACCTACTTTCAACACCTCTCCTTCAACGGTATGGGAAATGATCTGGCAGACATAAATAATGATGGCCTAATTGATGTCGTCGTACTGGACATGTTACCTCCCGATAATAAACGTTGGAAACTAACCATGATGGGGAATAATTATGATGAATTCCAGAATGCCCTCTCGTATGGATATCACCCCCAGTATATACGCAATACGCTACAGCTAAATAATGGCAATGGTACATTTAGTGAAATAGGCCAATTGGCGGGGATTTCTGCTACTGAATGGAGCTGGAGTGCCCTTTTTGCAGACTATGACCAAGACGGATCCAATGATCTATTCATTACCAATGGTTATCGTAAGGACATTACCAATCTTGACTTTATGGTGTATGGCAATCGAATATTGACCATGGGTACGGAAGAAGCCAACCGAAAACAGCGACTGGAAGAATTGAATAAGCTACCGGGAATTAAACTACCCAATTATATGTTCCATAATTCCGGCAATCTCTCGTTTCAAGAGATCAGCAAAGAAGCCGGTTTCTCAAAACCCACCTATTCAAATGGGGCCGCTTATGTAGATTTGGATAATGATGGAGATTTGGATTTGATTGTCAACAATATCGATGATCCGGCTGGGATCTATGAAAATAAAACGAAAGGGGCCAACACTTTTATAAAATTCAAATTTAATGGACAGGCTCCCAACCTTTCCGGTTTGGGAAGTCAGGTTGAGATCTATTATCAAGGAAAAATACAAAAGCAATATTTTACACCGTACCGGGGATACCTTTCCACCGTAGAACAAGCCTTATATTTTGGATTGGGTGAGTTGGAACTGTTAGATAGTCTTAAAGTGATTTGGCCCGATGGGAAGCAACAAGTGATGAAAGCCATAAAAACGAGACAAGAACTAACCTTAAATTATAAAGACGCAACGAATTTTCCAAAGAAAAAAAACGAGCTTGAGGTGACCCTTTTCCATAAAGCAGACCGTTTAGGTCTCGAATTTGAACATAAGGAAGATGATTTTGTAGACTATAAAGTACAATCCCTTTTACCGCACATGCATTCCAGAAATGGCCCGGGCATTGCCGTAGCGGATATTAACGGAGATGGCATGGAAGACGCTTATGTTGGTGGGGCATCCGGACAGCCCGGATCCTTTTTTGTACAGCGGAACGGAGCAATTTTTGAAAAGATCAATTTTATGGATGACCCTTTTGAAGACATGGGGGTTCTCTTTTTTGATGCAGATAATGATGGTGATCAAGACTTATATGTGGTAAGCGGTGGGTCTTCATTCCCTGCTGGCAGTAATTTTTACCAAGATAGGATATACCAAAATGACGGGCTGGGTAAGTTTACCAAAATCGCATCCCTACCCGATCTTAGGGCAAGTGGATCAGTCGTTGTAGCTTCGGATTTTGACAAGGATGGCGATTTGGATCTTTTTGTGGGTGGGCGTGTTCGCCCAGGGGAGTACCCGGTTTCACCCGAAAGCTATCTGCTCGAAAACAGAAGTTCCAATGGAACCATAAAATTTATGGTAGCCCAAATAGAAATATCCGACACTTTTAGGGAACTCGGCATGGTAAGCACCGCTATTTGGACCGACTTCAACAATGACTCCTGGCCCGATCTTATCGTTACTGGTGAATTTATGCCCATTCGATTCTTCCAAAATTTTCAGGGGCGGTTAGCAGAAGTAACAGCGCAAACCGGCTTAAAGCATACCAGCGGTTGGTGGAACAGCATCGCTGGAGGAGACTTTGACAACGATGGTGATACCGATTATGTGTTGGGCAACCTTGGCCTGAACAGTAGGTATAAAGCTACCGTCAAAGAACCCCTCTACGTCTATGCCAACGATTACGATAAAAACGGACAGATGGACCCCGTAATGGTTCATTATGTTAACGGAGAGCAACAGATTGCGCATTCCCGTAACGACCTCATAGATCAGATCAATGCCATGCGGGCTCGATTTAGAACCTATACCGATTATGCCGAAACCCCTTTTGATAAATCCTTTTTAAAAGAAGAAATTGCCAATGCGGTAGTACTTAAAAGTGATATTTTTTCGCACAACTATTTGGAAAATTTAGGTTTTGGCAAGTTTAAGATCAGTGAATTGCCCAGAGCCACGCAAATAGCACCGCTATATGGAATGCAAATTGGAGACTATAACCAAGATGGCAATTTGGATATCCTTGCAGTTGGAAATTTCTTTAGCGGCGAAGTTTTTTCAGGCAGGTACGATGCTTCCTTGGGTTGGTTTTTGGCAGGCAACGGCAAAGGTCATTTCAATATGGTTGATGTAAGCAAAAGTGGTTTTCTGGTAAATGGTGATGCCAAAGGTTTGGCGACCATTTCTTCTGAAAATGAGGAATTTATAGTGGTTGGAATTAACAATGGCACTCTTAAGGCACATGCCATTACCATAAATAACCAGATAAAATATAAAGCCAAGTCTCAGGATATTGCGGCTTTAATACGCTATAATGACGGAAAGGAACAGAAAATAGAATTCTACTATGGATCTGGCTATTTATCCCAAACCAGTAGAAGCCTGTCCATTCCCTCGAACGCCACATCCGTGCTCATCATACATAGCGACGGAACTAAAACCGAAATCCTTTCTTCCAAATGAGAATAGCATCAAGCATACTACTGGCAAGCCTTCTTTTCTGCCTATCGTGTCAGAAAAAGGATTTGTACTTCCATCTCGTAAGCACATCCCATACCGGCATCAATTTTAATAACAAGATAGAAGAGAACGATAGTATTAATGTTTTTGAATTTATGAATATTTATACTGGTGCAGGAGTAGCTGTAGGGGATATAAATAACGATGGCCTTGTAGATGTTTATTTTAGTGGCAATATGGTCTCCGGAAGATTGTACCTGAACAAGGGAAACCTTAAATTTGAGGATATCAGTGAAAAGGCAGGTATAGTAAACGATAGATGGGGAACAGGGGCAACAATGGTGGATATCAATCAAGATGGATTTTTGGATATCTATGTCTGTGTGTCTGGAAGTGCAAAAGAGGCAGAAAGAGCAAATATGCTCTTTGTGAACAATGGCGACATGACATTTACCGAAAAGGCCGCTGAATACGGTCTGGCAGATACCCGACAATCAATGCACGCCGCATTTTTTGATTATGATAAGGATCAGGATCTCGATCTTTACCTTCTGGTAAACCCCGCAGCGTATGAACAATCGGTCAATTCCAGTCGTCCACGTAAAACCAACGGTGAAGCCATAAGTAACGACCGTCTTTATAGAAACGAGGGCAACGGAACCTTTACGGATGTAACTCTGAAAGCCGGTATTTTAACAGAGGGATACGGTCTGGGCGTTGGCATTTCCGATATTAATAATGACTCGTGGCCGGACATTTATATTTCCAACGATTTCGTTGGCAGTGATATCTTATATATAAATCAGCGAGACGGAACGTTTAAAGATGAAATAGCTGATTATATAGATCACACCTCATATGCCGGCATGGGAAACGACATCGCAGATCTGAATAATGACGGGAAACCCGATATTCTGGTATTGGACATGAGCCCGGAAGATAATGCGAGAAAAAAAATAATCATATCCTCTTTGGGCTATGATCGTTTTGAGTCGATGATACAAGCCGGATACCAACCCCAATACACACGGAACACATTACAACTAAATCAGGGAAAGGGAAAATTCAGCGAAGTCGGTTTTATGGCAGGCATCAGTAGTACCGACTGGAGCTGGAGTGCCCTAGCTGCGGATTACAATAATGACGGGAAGAAAGATATCTATATTACCAATGGTTTTCTTAGGGATTTGGGCAATTTAGATTACATCCATTACCAAAACATCTACAATACACCTTTGGGGGATACAGAAACCAAAATAAAACAAAAACTCCAATCCATACAAAATTTACCTAGTGCAAAACTGACCAACTATATGTACCGGAATACGGGCGACATCAACTTTGAAAACGTATCAAAAAATTGGGGATTTACAGATAAAAGTTGCTCCAACGGCGCTGCCTTTGCCGATCTGGATAATGATGGAGATTTGGATCTCTTGATTAATAACGTTAATCAAGAAGCTTTTGTTTACGAAAACAAGAGCAATCTAACAGAAAACAACTACCTAAAAATACGTCTTAAAGGAAAAAAAGGCAATATCAACGGACTAGGTTCCAGACTAAAAGTGACCACAAAGGAAAACCGTCAATATTATGAACATTTTTTGAGCAGAGGGTATGAATCCAGCGTGGATCCGACCATACATTTTGGTTTGGGCACACATCAAGTGGCAGATAGTGTCGAAATTTGGTGGCCCGATGATAGTTATCAAAGCATTTATAATGTCAGTTCCAATCAATTAATAGTCCTCGATCAATCTAAAGCAGCACCTAGGGAACCGCAACAGCCAACTAAAAAAACCAAAAAATGGTTCAAAAACATTACCGATTCCTTGCAAATAAAATTTCTTCATTCCGAAGATCAGTTCATTGACTTTAAATTACAGCCAATATTACCGCACATGCATTCCCGAAATGGCCCGGGCGTGGCAATTGGCGATGTAAATCAAGATGGCCTGGAGGATTTTTATATTGGTGGGGCATCTGGGCAGTTTGGCGAATTATTTATACAGACCAAGGATGGCTTTAAGGCAACGAACTGGCAATTTGACAAAATTTATGAAGATATGGGTGCTCTCTTTTTCGATGCCGATAACAACGGCACCCTTGATCTTTACGTGGTAAGTGGAGGCGTGCTGGAATCTAAAAATGAGGAGGTATATCAAGATCGGTTATACCTGAATGATGGTTATGGGAATTTCCATAAATCCACGGCCCTTCCAAGAATGGCAGAAAGTGGCTCAACCGTGGTTGCTAATGATTTTGATAAAGACGGTGATTTAGACCTCTTTATTGGAGGCAGGATTAATCCGGGAAAATATCCTATGCCCTCCAAAAGTTATATACTTGAAAACCTGTCAAACGAAAATCCAAAAGCACTGACATTTAAGGACATTAGTGATACGATCTCCGGGTTCAATAAGCTCACCATGGTCACTGCTGCCCTTTGGACGGATTTTGACAACGACGGTTGGGCCGACTTACTAGTTTCCGGCGAATTTATGCCCATTCTTTTTTTAAAAAACCAAAACGGAACTTTAATGGACATAACCTCTGAAACAGGTCTTCAACATACCGAAGGTTGGTGGAACAGCATCGCAGGGGGCGACTTTGACAATGATGGGGATACCGATTATATTTTAGGAAATTGGGGGTTAAACAATAAATTCAAAGCCTCCGATAGAGAACCTCTATCTATCCATGCCAAAGATTTTGACAAAGACGGACGTATCGACCCAATTATGTCCTTTTTTATAGATGGAGAAAATCAGATCTCCCACAGCAGGGACGAACTTATTGCCCAGATTAATGCTATGCGGGGAAGGTTTAAAACCTATAAATCCTATGCCGAGAGCAGCTTTGAAAAATCTTTTTTAAGCGAGGAACTTCTAGACGCTTATGTCCTGAAAAGTTATTCCCTTGAAAGTAGTTATCTAGAGAATCTCGGTAATGGAACATTCAAAATCGCATCCCTCCCCCGATTGGCACAAATTGCTCCTGTAAAGGGAATACTTGTTGAAGATTTTGACGGCGATGGAAATTTAGATGCAATATTAACAGGGAATTTTTATTCCTCTGAAGTTTCCACAGGAAGATATGATGCTCTTAAAGGCATGATTCTGAAGGGAAATGGGGACGGAAATTTTAGTATAGTCCCTTTGGAAAAAAGTGGATTTCTCAATAACTTTGATAGCAGTGGTTTAAGCTTGTTGCGGAACTCAAAAGGTAATTCGCTACTCATTGTGGCCAACAATAATGGTCCTTTGAAAATTTTTGACTCGCAAAATCCAATTGGCAAAAGAATAATATCCCCGGATGTAAAAAGTCAGTATGCCGATATCATTTTTAAGAATGGAAAGCATCGTAAGCAGGAATTTTATTTTGGTTCAGGGTATTTATCCCAGAGCAGTCAAAGTATTTCCATAGGAGATCACATTAAAGAAGTAAGGATTACCAACATGAATGGCATTACCAAAACAGCATTTTTAAATGAATAAGACAACAAATTTTACGTTTTGCCTATTATTGTTATTTACGGCCTGTTCGCCAAATCATAATCAAAAAGGATTGGATACCTACTTTGACGGAATTCTTGCCCTGTACAACCGCCAATTGACAGAGGTAATCATCGCCGATATTTTTACCCCTCCTGTTGCCAGCCGTATTTATGCCTATGCCAATATTGCAGCCTATGAGGGTATTCGTTTTAGGGATCCTAAAAAACCTTCCCTAGCCGGTCAATTAAATGGTCTTGATTTACTATCCCTGCCAAAAGATAACCTTTCCTACGACTATTCCCTTACTTCAATAGTGGCATTTGCCACCGTAGCACAATCACTCGTTTATGATTTGGAACGCGTAGAAGGCATGAAACAAAAGTTACTTAAAGAAGTAAAGCAAATCGGGATGGATTCCGAGATATTTGAAAATTCCGTGGAATTGGGTGAAACAATTGGTGGTGAAATTTTAGTTTGGGCCAATAAAGATGGCTATTTGAGACGCACGGCACTCCCCCGTTATACCGTAACCAATGATCCTGGTCGATGGCGACCGACACCACCTGATTATATGGAGGCCATAGAACCCCATTGGAATACACTGCGCACCTTCGTGTTGGATTCCGCAAATCAGTTTGATCCCGGTTTACCTACCGAATTTAGTATTGAGAAAGGTTCCCTATTCTATAACGAAGCCAAAGAAGTTTATGATGCCGTTATCCAACTGGATGCGGAACAAATAGAGATAGCTAAGTTCTGGGATTGCAACCCTAACATATCCCATACCAACGGCCATGTAATGTATTTTCAGCAACAGATTTCCCCGGGAGGGCATTGGATACATATTGCAGCCCAAGTCCTGGATGAAAAAAAGTCGTCGCCTATGGCAGCCGCAACAACTATGGCTCAGGTAAGTTTGGCCATTGCAGATGCCTTTATTAGTTGTTGGGACCAAAAGTACAAAAGTAATCTTGTACGTCCGGAAACCTATATAAATACCTATATGGATGCCGAATGGAAACCTATACTACAGACCCCTGCGTTTCCCGAACACACTTCAGGCCATAGCGTCGCTTCCAATGCGGCCGCAACGGTGCTGACCCATATTTTTGGCGACAGTTATGCTTATGTGGATTCCACGGAAGTACCCTATGGACTTCCTCCCCGAAAATTTACCTCTTTTATGCAGGCTTCCGAAGAGGCAGCGATTAGCAGAATGTACGGGGGTATACATTACAGACCGGCCATTGAGTTGGGCATTGTGCAAGGCAAAGCTGTGGGAAACCATATCGTCCAGAATATCGATCTGGATTGATATTTTTTCCAAAAGGGATTTTAAGCGTATTATTCCTGATGCCGATCAAGAAGTAATTGCCATATGCTCAATAATTTAAAAATTATCTTTATATTGCAATAGCATAGCATATACCAACTTAACGCCAAATCAATGCAAACAACCTCATCCAATCGCTTGTTTTCCCTTGATGTTTTTAGGGGACTCACCATGTTTCTTTTAGTGGCCGAAGCGGCCGGTTTCCATCACAATTTTTCAGAGATGGTTAAAGAAAGTCCTTTTTTTTCATCCATAGCGAATCAATTGCACCATCATCCTTGGCATGGTCTGCGGTTTTGGGATTTGATCCAACCCTATTTTATGTTCATTGTTGGGGTAGCCATGCCCTTTTCTTTGAAGAAACGCTTGGCCGAAGGAGGCCGTAAAAGTGCTACCCAGCATATTTTGAAGCGATGTTTCCTGTTGTTCGCCTTTGGGGTCCTCCTTCATTGTGTTTACAGCCATGCCTTAGTATGGGAACTGTGGAACGTATTGGTGCAATTGGCCTTTACCATCCTGATTGCCTACGCCCTAATGGAACTGCCGCACAAAACACAAATAATGATATCTGCAGGTTTATTGGTTTTGATAGAATTTGCCTACCGTATTTACAACCCTCAGGATCCCTATAACAACGGTGCCAGTTTTGGTTCTTGGACCGATATGCTGTTTATGGGCAAACTGAACAACGATGGGTGGGTCACCATCAATTTTATACCCACCGCCGCCCATACCATTTGGGGGGTTGTATGCGGACAGATCTTGTTATCGGACAAATCACCCTCGGAAAAATTAAAGCCGTTTATCTTCTGGGGCATCGTAATCCTCGTGTTGGGTTTTGCCATGGACCTTTTAAACATCACCCCGATCATCAAAAGAGTGGCCACCTCTTCTTTCACCTTGGCTTCCGGAGGCTTTGCCTTACTTACCTTGGCACTGTTTTATTGGTGGATCGATGTAAAAAACAACCACAAAAAATGGCTGCGGATTTTCTCGGTGGTGGGCACCAATTCTATTTTTATTTATCTGTTTGCGGAAACCGTCGGAAACCAATGGTTCACCGGTTTTGGAAAGATTTTTACCTATGGGTTATTATCCCCTTTGGGCATTCCCGAAGAAGCGATCATGGTGGTCAATGCCTTATTTGTGCTTTTTATCTTTTGGTACATCACCTATTTTCTGGACCAACGAAAAATATACTTTAGGGTGTGATTGTTTTGGAAATTGGCATATCAGCACGGATTAGGGAAGTGATCAAGGCTCAAAACACACAAATATATGATGCTCTAAATGCAACACCTTATATATATGAAAAAAATTAAAAGAAGGGAATTTTTGCGCTCTGGTGTTTTGGCAGGATCTTCGCTTTTGGCCACGCCGTTGGCCTTTGGTCAGGAAAATTTTAAAGAAACCTGCGCTCCCATTCGCGCAGCTAAAAATGCAACATCAAAAAAAGTAATTGTTGCGGGTGGTGGTATAGCCGGACTTTGCTGTGCCTACGAATTGATGAACCGGGGGCACGAAGTGGTCCTATTGGAAGCCTCGGGGCGGCATGGAGGCCACGTTTATACAGCCAGAGATGGTTTATCGGATGGGCTGTATGGCGATTATGGAGCCGAACATATCACAAAACCCGGATATGAACGCTTTTGGGCTTATACCAAGGAATTCAACCTTACGGTGCTGCCGTATCCCAGACGAAAGGATATTTTACGAAGAATCGACGGCCAATTCTATACGGAAGCTATGCTTTCCGACCCCCAGGTCCTTAAAAGATTCGGGTTCAACACCAGGGAAGTTACCTACCTGTCCAACAACCCGTGGTGGGATCTAAAATCGCTCTATATTAAACCCTATCTGGATAAGTTTACCGATGAATATCAGCCATTTGGTGTAGGGTATGATCTTATGGACGACATTCCCATAACAGAAATCTATAAAAAAGATGGAGCTTCGGATGTTGCGATCGCAACATTGGGAGGCAAGGAAACCTCTGCCCTATATGTAATGTGGCAGTCTTCGATTTTAAATTTAAGAGGTGTCCCCGAATTTCCGATCGAAGTGTTCCGGCTCAAGGACGGCAACCAGGGTTTGCCCAATGCCTTTGCCAAACACTTGGGAAACAGGGTAAGGCTCAATTGTCCCATCACTAATATTGAGCATGGAAAAAGTGGCGTTACCGTAACCTACAAAGAGTTTAACGGGGAAGATAAAAAAATAGAAGCGGATTATTTGGCAAATTGCATCCCGTTACCTGCTTTCAGGAAAATCCCCGTTTCACCGGCCATGTCCCCGGAAAAACAATATGCCATTGATAATGTGGCCTACGATTCTTACACGAGATTTGTCTTTCAGGCAACTGGCCCTTTTTGGAAGGAAGACCAATTAAGCATTAACATGTCGTTTGACCATCCAGACCTGTGGTCCGTTTGGCAGGTGGCGGACGAAGTTGAAACCAACAGGGTGGCTTTGCTGGGGACAGGTCCGGGAGGTGTTTCCCCTTTAAGGGCCCTTGCGGCTTTTAAAGAAATGTATCCGGGAAAAAGAATGCACATTGAGCAAGCCCTGGCAAAAGACTGGACAAAGGAAGTATATGCACCAACATGTGAGCGTCTTCCTTTCCCTATAGGTGAACTATCCCGTTTTTGGCCCCATTTAATGTCGCCATATGGCCGCATACACTTTGCAGGGGCCTATGCAGATAATCTAAATTGGGGCATGGAGGCTGCAACACGGTCTGCAAACCGTGTCGCTGAGGAGATTGATAAAGCCTAAATACTGTATTTCAATGTTGATGATTTATGGAATCCTCCAAAATTATAGTATGGGCCGAAATGGCGTCTTTTTGGTTTGGTTTCTTAGTATTGGGACTTATCTGGCCGTGCCAAATTATTACGCAAAAGGCTCTTTAGGCTCGGAATGCAATGCAAACCTTCCTGAAAACAGTAACAACCCATCGATCAAAAATAATCCTCCCAGCGTAAAAATCCTATTGCCCAAAGAAAATACCAGTATAACCCATGAGCATAATATTGTCTATCAGATAGAGGTAAACGATTCCGAAGATGGGTCAACATTGTACAATGAAATTCCAGCCGACGAGGTTTTTTTAGAGGTCACTTACCTTAAAGACACTATAGGAATATCTTTTTTGAAAAATACAATGTCCGAACATCTTGGGTTAAATGCCATTAAAGAGAATAAATGTTTTAATTGCCATATGGTCGACACCAAATTGATTGGTCCTGCTTTTTTGGAAATAAAGAATCGTTATCCACTAGATCGTTCTTCCATCAAAAAGCTATCACAAAATGTGATAAAAGGTTCAAGCGGGATCTGGGGCTCTTCTGTTATGCCATCCCACCCCGATTTGGATGATATCCAAGCGGAAAATATGGTTGAATGGATTTTATCTGCCAATATAGAACCGTTAAAAGCCTATTACAAGGGAACACATGGCTCATTTCCAGTAAGCACCATTTCTCCCGGTAAGCAAATTGTTGCCATTTTGCTTACCGCAACCTATACCGACCATGGCGTGGAAGATCAATTGGAGACACGGCAGACAGGATGGGATAAAGTGCTTATATGGAAAAATTGAAACTTCGCCCAATAACTAAAACCGATACCGAAAAACGACCTAAAAACTTTTTTTGCCCTACGACCAATGACACAAGGTTTTAACAAACAATTGACTAATTTTGCACCCGATTAAATCAATGGACATGACCTTACTTTTAATGGCGGCCGGTAGTGGCAGCAGATATGGAAAACTAAAACAATTTGACGAGCTTGGCCCTAAAGGCGAATTTCTCATGGAATTCAGCATTTATGATGCCCTTGAAAACGGCTTTGAACAGATCGTTGTCATCACCAAAAAGGAAAATGTAACTTTTTTACAGGAATATTTAACCGAAAGATTGCCCAAAAACATCCGATTGGATGTGCTTGCGCAGGAGCTGACAGATCTTCCGGAAGGGGTTCGATTTACCGGGGAGCGACAAAAACCCTGGGGCACGGCCCATGCGGTATGGACCGCCAGAAAGGTGATCAAAAACCCCTTTGTGGTGTTGAACGCAGACGATTATTATGGGAAACCTGCCTTTAAAAGTGCTGCCGATTTTATGCAGAACACCGTGCGCAACAACTCTTTTGCCCTAGTGGGCTATACCCTTAAAGATACACTTTCCGAACATGGTTCCGTATCCAGAGGGGTTTGTACTGCCAATAAATCCGGTGTTTTATTGTCCGTTAAAGAGCGTACCCAACTGCAATGGCAAGGTGATAAAGTAGTAGATCTAGACTCCGATACCGAATATACCGGCAACGAACTGGTGAGCATGAATTACTGGATCTGCCGTCCATCGCTCTTTACAACAATTGAAAACGATTTAAGATCGTTCATTTCAAAAGGAGAAAATTTGGAAAAGGGAGGAGAAATCTATATACCGTTCGTGATCCAGGAAATGGTGCAGAGCGGGAGTACTACAGTAAAGGTTATCCCTTCGGATGGGAAATGGTTTGGGGTAACCTACGCCAGCGATAAGGAAGAGGCCGTGAAAAGTTTACAGGAAATGACAGAAAAGGGAGATTACATTTCCCCGCTTTGGAAACATCGATAATGCCAATGACCCAATGAACGAGACCCATCTGAACCTTATCCTGGACCATTTTTCCTTGCCGCAGAAAACATATGGGTTTCAAGGGCTGCATCAGGGTTTTATAAACGACACCTATTTGGTGCTGGACGAAAACCAACCCAAATACATCCTTCAACGGATAAACCATTTGGTTTTTAAAGATGTGGACGAGCTTATGGGGAACATAGACCATGCGCTGCACCGATTAAATGCCCCAGATTACAAGCAGATCACCTTGGTAAAGACCAAATTGGGAAATACTTTTTATACCGATAGCGGTTATTGGCGATTAATGACCTATATTGATGAAAGCACGGCCTACAATACTACCACCGATATCCCTGTAGCCAAGGAAGCGGGCCGTATCATTGGAAAATTCCACCAACTATTGGACAATGCCAACCTTGAAGATTACGTGGATACCATACCCCGTTTCCATGATCTGGCCTGGCGCAAGGAGGAATTTCAGGAAGCACTGCGCACTGCTGCACCGGAAAAATTGGCCATAGCCAACGACGGTATTTTATTTGCATATAAAACGCTTAAAATCTTGGCAGCACTGGATAAAGCCGATTTTCCTGTCCGTATCTGCCATAACGACACCAAACTTAACAATATCCTTTTTTCTACCGCTACCAATAAGGCACTTTGCCTTATTGATCTGGATACCCTTATGAAAGGCTACTTTTACTACGATTTTGGGGATGCCATTAGAACCGTGGTAAACCCGGCCGACGAGGACGAAAAAGACCTGTCGAAAATACGCTTTGATAAAACCCTGTTTTTGGCCTTCGTTGAAGGGCTACAGAGCAATGGCCCATTTTTGACCCAACAAGAAATTGACCTGCTCCCACTGGGAGCGGCTTTTATGCCTTTTATACATGGCCTAAGGGCGCTGACCGATTATCTAAATAACAATCGCTACTACAAGGTGGCCTATGAAAATCAAAACCTGGATCGCAGTCGCAGTCTTTTTGATTTTACCCAAAAAGCCCTGAATGAACTGGATTTTATGCACGCCGTCCTTCAAGAAAATTTGAATCCTGTAGCGGTAGAATAACTCCATTTTTTTTACTTCATTTTCCGAAAAACGGTTTCGGGTTTGGCGTTCGTTTTTTATTGTTCGTTGTTGTCTGTTTCAATTTTAGAGGTATATTTGTAACCATTGTGTAAGGTTAAATAACTTGGTTATGAAAGAATATTTGTCGCTGTCCGAAGCCTCCGAACTCATTGGTAAAAGCAAAGAAACACTTAGACGCTGGGATAGGGAAGGTAAACTGTCTGCTGTCCGTGAGCCTATGAGTAACTACCGTGTCTATAAGCGAGAACAGGTTGAAACTCTCTTTGCCGATTTTTTCAGTCACGATGTAGAAGATACCATTTCTAACTATGTTGAACCGCATAATGAATATACTGTATTAGAATTATTTGCGGGGGCTGGTGGCCTTGCTGTTGGTTTGGAAAAAGCCGGATTGAAATGTGTCGCATTGAATGAGATTGATAAGTGGGCTTGTCAAACTTTACGAAAAAATCGTCCAAATTGGAACGTCTTGGAGGGGGATATTAAAGACTTTGATTTCACAGAATATCATAATACAGTTGATGTGGTAACCGGCGGATTTCCTTGTCAAGCTTTTAGTTACGCAGGTAAAAAGTTGGGACTTGCAGATGCAAGAGGAACTTTGTTTTATGAGTTTGCAAGAGTTGTCAAAGAAGTGAATCCACCCATTTGTATTGGAGAAAATGTCCGTGGTTTGCTTAGTCACGATAATGGAAAAACGTTGCA
>JBGTBA010000170.1:0-2637 GCA_041749595.1 Flavobacteriaceae bacterium
ATCATCAGCTGATGTCGTGGGTAAAATCACATCGTTCAAATAGCCTTTTTGGTTAAAAAAGAAAGGTACAAAATTCGACTCCAACTTGGCAATACTATCATTTACAGCATCAACCAATTCATTGTTTAATGCCAAATGAGATTGAAAATGCTGATAGACTTTTAAAGCATTGTACCATAAGGCTTGAATTTCCACCGGGCAACCGTGGCGTGGCGTTACCACAAAATCGCCAATACGCGCATCCATCCAAGTCAGTTGCGCGATGCCTTGACCGCCGAAGATAAATCCTTCCGGGGTTTCGTGTATGTTGTAACGGGTTTGGGTTTTGTGAAAATGGATGATTTCAGTCAGTTTATCAAAGGCATTTTTGATGAATTCATCATCCTTAAATTTTTGATGATATTCATACAATACCACAAACAACCACAAGGTGGCATCGATGGTGTTGTATTCTATTTCGTCCCCGGGTGCATCCGGAAAGCGATTGGGCAACATACCTGCGTCCAAATAATTCAGAAACGTTTTTAAGATGGATTTGCAAACGTCCTGCTTGCCGGAGTCGATGCACAAACCACGCATGGCAATCATCGAGTCGCGTCCCCAATCGGTAAACCAGTGATAACCGGCAATGATGGAATGGCTTTCGGTCGATTTTCGCTCTACGATAAACTGATCGCCGGACACCAACAAATCGTTTAAAAAACAATCGTCGGTTTGCCGAAGCGATTCGTATCGTTCTGTTTCCGAATTTTTTAACGTAAAACCATCGGCTTCCATCGCAGTTTCTTCTGTAGAAAAAATAAAATGTGTGAGTTGTCCGGCATCCAGTTTAATTTCTACAGATCCTATTTTGAAAGTGTCTTCAACCGGGTCTAAACCTCGACTCTGTTCTTTTTCGTAAACGAAATTTTTATACCAATTGGGTTGGCCTACAAAATGGCCTTCATGTTTTGTAAACAGTGGATTGGCACCAAAATAGGCATGCGTTTTCAGAAAACCTTCCTGCGATTCGGTATGGAAATTGGTGTGCTGATTCTCCTGCATATTGCTGTGGTAATCGCGGTGATTTAGGAAGATATCTACCTTGATGGCAATGGATTTCTTACCCGTATTTTTATATTCAACCACAGTCGTATTTTGACCATAAACCATAAAAACGGTTTTTGATAGTGCAAATCCCGGACCTTTATAAACCGTTTTTGGGAAGGGAAAACGTTCAAAATTGGTGAGGTATTGATAGCCGTTCGGATTGATCGCATGTTGAAATTGATTGGACGAAAGTTCAAAAACTTGATCGTTGACCATCACGGTTTCTTCCACCTTCGATACCAAAACCACTCTTTGGGTGGGCGGGTTGAGCGATGCGACCAGCAAACCGTGATACCGTCGGGTATTTGCTCCGGATAGGGAACCGGAAGCATAGCCGCCAATTCCGTTGGTGACAATCCATTCCTTATCGGAGAGCGATTCGTATTTGGGATTCACAAAATTGATCATGCGTTTTCCTTTTTTAGTTTACTGTCGATCAATTCGGCCACCAATCCGGTCCATCCGGTTTGATGTGATGCGCCTACACCACGTCCGTTGTCGCCATGGAAATATTCGTAAAAGAGCACCAATTCCTTAAAATACGGGTCTTTTTCATAAATGTAGTGCAAGGCGTGAGCCGGTCGTTTGCCATTTTCAGCCTTTTCAAAAATTTTGATAAGATTTGTCGAAATATCATCGGCAACACCGCCCAAGCGACATAGATTTCCTTGATCGGTAGGGCAGGAAACATGCATCTCACCATTGTAAAATCTATCCAGTTCTTTCAGCGATTGAATGAGCAGATAATTCATGGGCATCCAAATAGGACCACGCCAGTTAGAGTTGCCGCCAAAAAGGCTTGTGGTTGATTCCGCAGGTTCATAGGTCAACCCGAAATCCTGACCTTCTATGTTTACCACATAAGGCGTTTCGTGTTTTTTAGAAACGGCTCGAATTCCAAAAGGAGAGAAAAATTCGCTAGGCGAAAGCAAACTTTTCAACACCCGCTCCAATCGGTCTTTAGGCACCAGGGATAGTAACATATCACCACCTTCATTAAAGGTATCCATGACCAAATGTTTTGCATTTTTGCCTTGGTATTTCTTAAACCAAAACAGGCGTTTTTTAAAATCGGGCAGGTTTTCTAGCCGCTCTTTATCCACTACTAAGGTGGCGAATAGGGTACTCAGACCTACAAGTGAACGAACCTTCAGCGGGATATACCTATCATCCGGAAGGCCTAATACATCGTAGAAAAAGCCGTCTTCTTCATCCCATGAGCCGGTCCAATCTTCCGAACGTTGGTTCAGAGCTTCGGCGATATAGACAAAATGTTCCAAAAATTTGGTGGCTACATCCTCAAAACCAATGGGGTCTTCTTGGGCAATTTCCAGAGCCATATCCAGCATGTTGAGGCTGTACATCGCCATCCAACTGGTTCCATCGGCTTGCTCCAAATGACCGCCGCCGGGAATGGCCGAACTTCGATCGAATACGCCAATATTGTCCAATCCCAAAAAACCGCCTTCAAAAATATTGTTGTCTTTATGGTCTTTTCGGTTTACCCACCAGGTGAAATTGATGAGTAGTTTTTGAAATACTTTTTTA
>JBGTBA010000171.1:0-4306 GCA_041749595.1 Flavobacteriaceae bacterium
GGGAAGCAGTGGAAGCGCTTCGGAACGCTTTGTTGGAGAAATACGAAAAAGATCAGTTTAAAAAAGCGGCTATCGGCAATGGCGGTAGTACCCTTATTGAACGGGCAGTACGGGGCGATTTTATCCTTTGGATGGATGAGCGGGTAGATGAACCTGCGGAGAACTTGTTTTTTGGATGCATCAACGACCTAGCCAATTATTTAAATAAGACTTGCTTTTTAGGAATTATGTTTAGGGAATTTCACTATGCCTTGTATCCCAAAGGCACGTTCTACAAAAGGCATATAGATACCTTTCAAAATGATGATCGCCGAAAATTATCCATGGTTTGCTACCTCAATGAAGCCAATTGGCAGCCGGAGGATGGGGGAGAATTGGTATTATTTCTCGATGAAAAGGGCATAGAAATTCCTAAAATAATCCTTCCCCTAGGGGGCCGCATGGTTATTTTTGAAAGTCAGGTGTTAGAACATGAGGTAAAACCTGCCCGTAGAGACCGCCTTAGTATCACCGGCTGGTTAAAGACACGATAAAGACCCTATCGCTTAAACTTTCTGTTGTTTCTGAAGCGATTTACAAAATATACCAGACCTAAAATAAGCACCAAAACGGGAAAAATAAAGTTGCCGTTTAAAAATTGTATAAAGTCCATACCAATGATTTAAAGAGAGAAACGTTTTTAGAATTCAAATATTATTTTTTGAAGTTGGCTAAGGCTTGTTGGGTAAAAGTAGATAAGACCAATTTGCCCGTAATTGCGGCTCGGTCAGACAATAGCATGTCCCAGTGATCGGTGCCTTCCCAAAGTACTTTTCTCCATTCTGATAAAGCTTCGGGGTTGTAAGACGCCAATTTCTCTGAAAAAAAGCCCAGTTCCTTATCCAATTCTTTTGAACTTTCAAAAACTTTTGAAAAAAGTCCTTTCTGCTGCGCCCAATACGCATTTTTCCATTCCGTAGGAGAAAGCGAAAGTTCTGCCAACGCTGCGGTTCCCATTTTCCGTTCCACAGCAGGAGCAATCACCAAAGGAGCGATCCCGATGCTCAGTTCTGAAAGGCGTATGGCTGCCGCCTCGGTGGCCAGTACATAATCGCAGGCAGCAATAAGGCCCACACCCCCGCCGACCGTTTTCCCTTGAACACGGCCTACAATTAGTTTTGTGCAATGACGCATGGCATTAATGAGATGTGCAAACCCGCTAAAAAACACTTTGCCCTCCTCTACCGTGGATACAGCTTTAAGCTCATCAAAAGATGCCCCCCCGCAAAAAGGGCCATCTCCTTCCGATTTCAGCACAATAAGGGTAATAGCACGGTTATCGGACAGCTTTTGAAATTCGGAGGTAAGTCGCTCCAGGAGTTCTAAAACAAAAGAATTCCCTGCCGGATGGCCAAATTCTATGGTTGCTATGTTTTGGTCAATTTTGGTGTATAAGCTACCGCCGGGTCGAGTGGTCCCCATCTCCTTTTATTTTGTTCAAAATTAAGCCTTTTGTAAGAGGGGGCGAAATTTTCTTCTGAATTTCCATACCAGGGCGGCAGCCCTGATCCCCATCCAAACCAACAACGCTACCCAAATGCCGTGGAGTCCAAACCCCAGATATTTCAGTAGGAATAAAGTAGGAACAAACCCTAAAAAGGTAGCTACAAGCAACAGGTTGCGCAGGTATTTCATTTCGCCCAGCCCTTTAAAAGTGCCGTCTAAGACAAAGGCTATTGTATTTATAGGCAAGCCCAGAATAAAAATAAAAAAGATACTAAAGAAGGTTTGCAGCACGCCGTGGTCGGCAGAGAATAATTGGCCAATGGGGGCATAAAACAAAAAACCCGCCAACATAAGCCCCAGACAAACCATAAGTGCGTAGCGCATCGTTTTTTTTACCAGTATCCAGAGTCCGTTGTAATCTTTTGCCCCCAAAAGACGACCGCCTATAATATTCCCAGCGGTAGCGTAGCCATCGATAAAAAAAGCTGTAAACAACCAAAGGTTTAAGGCAATGGTATGGGCTCCAATATATTGAGAGCCTAATCCGGTAGCTTCTCTAACGGATAGAATAAGGGCTGTATTAAGTGCAAAAGAACGCACAAATAGGTTAAGACTCATAACCACCAAACGCCCTAATTCCGCATGCATGGGAAACCGAAGTCGCCAACTTATATCTGTTTTTAAAATCAGGAGAACAAAGGCCATTATGGCCATTAACAACTGCGCAATAAGGCTGGCCCAACCTGCACCTTCTAAATACATAGGTTCGATAATCCCTTCAATGCCATAGACAAAGGCAAAGTCCAGCCCGGCGTTTAAAACCGCACCGGTGATCGCAATAAACATGGGCCAATAGGTGTTTTGTAGTCCTTTAAAAATACCAAATACAGCAAAAGTGAAAAGGGTAAGTGGAAAGCCCCAAACCCGGATGGCATAGTAGGAAATACATAATTCCAATATTTTACCCGAGGCATTCATCAAAATAAAAATATCTTTTATAACAAATACCGTGGCGAATAAAAGGACAAGACTCACCAGAATGTTTAAGGCAATAGCCTGCACAGGAAGTGTTTTTACCTCTTCTAATTTATCGGCGCCTAGGTATTGCGACATAATGGCCGATATGGAGCTTTGGGTTTGTCCCAGTACCCATATCAACATTGACATAAAAGAGCCTACGATACCGGCCGCTGCAAGGGACTCCAGTCCATTAACTGGAATATTGCCCACAATGGCGGTATCTGTCAATGATATCACAGGTTCTGCAATCCCGGCAATAGTTGCGGGTATGGCAAGAGTATTGATACTTTTGAAGGTAATTGCGGTTTTCAAATTATTGGGAATTATGGAGTCCGTAGATAGCAATAAAAGGATGGCCCGTTTTGTTTTTGGAACCGAATAAGATCCACGCAGTGGTGGCCTCATTTTTCATTTTTTTTTGTATATCCCATTAAGTGCCCTATTTTTGGTACAGTTTACCGTTAGGACAATAATGTCTGTGATTTCTAATATCTTTGTATGTTGAATCATTTGTGGAATTCAATTTAATCGTAAATTTATAGTATATTAACATAATAGTGCATTATGGAAAAAATATTGGTACCTATTGGAAGCTCACCGAACGCCCATGAAACATTGCAGTATGCTGTTGACTTTGCTTCTCAGTTTTCTTCAGAGATTTTTGTGATGGAGGTCTTTTCGGCAAAGTCCGGAGCCGGAGATCTAATTAACCTTGAGGAAAAAATTGCTGAAATCAGCAAGGAACATTTAAAAGAAGTCATAGAAAAAGTCGATGCTAAAAAGGTGGAGATTAAAATAGCAACGTATAATGGTGACCTGATAGACGGATTAAAGGACATTGATGAGGAATTGGGCATAGATCTGATCATCATTGCCCCAAGGAGCAACGATATTTCTGAAGAACTCTACCTGGGCTACACCTCTGGAAAAATTATAAAAAGAACAGATATACCTACATTGATAGTTCCTAAAGGAACGGTTTTTAAGCCGTACAAATCTATTTTAACGGCCTTTCGATCTGGAATATTAAAAGGAAAAAAAATCCTGGATCCTCTGATCCTTATAAAGGAAAAGTTCAATTCAAAAGTGAACCTTCTTATGGTAAAGACGCCTGGATATACAGAGGAAGACCTTCAAATCAATACAGAATTGATGGGGATAAGCTCACAACTCACCCTAACCGAAAACGCCAGTACCTATCTTGGTGTTTTAGAGCATTACCAATCCCATCATCCGGATTTGTTATGTGTATTTAGACGAAAAAGAGGGTTTTTTAAAAGCCTATGGGAAAAAAGCACCATTCTAAAGTCGGAATTTTATGTTCCTGTCCCGGTATTGGTACTGAGCGTTAAGAAAGACTGAGTTAAATAACATTTTATTCCCGTGGCATTTTGATACGTTGTGAAAATGTATTTCCTTTGCCACCTTATTGGGGGATTAGCTCAGTTGGCTAGAGCGCTTGCCTGGCAGGCAAGAGGTCACCGGTTCGAATCCGGTATTCTCCACCAGTAAACACAGGCCTTCACAGATGTGGAGGCTTTTTTATTTTTCGCAATGCACAGTTTGTGCCTATATAACCGTGATTCTGAAAAACGGCATATTCCCAAGGTTGAATAACTCCTGCTTTTTTGGCAGCATCCGCTAAATGCTTGTTGTGTTCCGCCATTTCTTTTCTGAGGAACAAACGTTTTTCTTCTCCTGATTGAAGTTTTCCAAATTGCTCTTCTAAAACTTCTTGTTTTCGGGTTTGAATGGCAAAATAGGTTTGCCCTAAGGCAACTACCTCTTTTGAAGGGTCGGC
>JBGTBA010000172.1:0-2456 GCA_041749595.1 Flavobacteriaceae bacterium
TCAATATTTTATAACATTTTTAAGAACGATTACCCGAACACTGAACTCGGTTTAAAATGTAGCAAATTGATGCAGATTTTATGAGTCTTTTGCTTCCTAAAAGCAACAAAAAATTCAAGTAATGACAAGAAGCAAGATTTATTTTTGTTTGCTGATTTATTCAAATACCTCCCTGTGATTTTTAGTAAAAAATCAAAGTATCGCTATACATTTTTCAAGAAATCAAATCTATCCTATCTTCAACTGTCACTGTTATAAAATGAGTTAGGCAGTGTTTGTTCTCTACTTATAACCATAAGACCTTAAAAGCACAACGTAAACACGGTCTCTTTTTCAGGCACGGAACGCACCGCAATACTCCCGCCATGCAAATGCATAATCTGTTTGGATAGGCTTAACCCAATTCCGGTACCTGTATTTTTAGTAGTGAAAAAGGGCACGAAAATCTCGTCTAACAGCTCCGGGGCAATCCCGGAGCCATTGTCCCGCACTTCTATATATTTTTTGCCATGTGGGTCTAGCCCTGCATTGATTAGAATCTGGCCATTTCTATTGGCATCCAAAGCCTGAACCGCATTTTTACCCAAGTTTACCAATATCCGTGAAATTTGTTTTTCATCCACAAACAACTCAAGATTTTTTGGAGAAGCATTCAACTCAAGGGAAATGGAACCTATTTTTAGTTCGTCATTCATAAGAAGTTTTACTTTCTCAAGCATCTGTAGGGCACCAACCAATGTCTTATCAGGCTTGGGAACGCTAAGAAAACTGCGGTACGACTGTACAAAATCCATTAAATTAATGCCTTGTTCTTTGATAACCTCCAGTCCTTTCACGGTATTTTTAAGTTGCCCCTCACTAAAGATCTCTTTTGGGAAAATACTATCTTCCGTTTTATAATAGCGCAGAATGGAATCGGAAATGGAAGTAATAGGAGTAATGGAATTCATAATCTCATGCGTAAGTACGCGAATTAATCGCACCCAGGAATCGGTTTCATTTTCATCTAATTCCTGATGGATATCTTGTGCTACAACCAACAAAAGGGTTTCCTTATTCAAGGTCATCTCAGTGGTTTTAAGGGCAATCTGTTTTTTATCCCTTTCATTGCTAAGCTTTATTAACTCCCGTTGAAAGGGCTTTAATTCGGCAAAAAGTTGATACAAAGTTTCATCTACCTGAGACAACTGCTTAATGTGGTTTAAAGGCCTGTAGTTAAACAATTCTTCAATTTTTGGATTGGCATAAAGAATATGTCCTTTATTGTTCACAGTTAAAATTCCAATATCTGCCTGTCTTATTATTTCCAAATAGTACTGTTCCTGAGCCAGATTTTTAAGATGTACTTTCTGAATCATCCCGTTGAGCATATTGAGGCTATGATTCAATTCTTTTAATGATTTCACATTCATCTCTTCGGGGAAACGCAGGGTAAAATCTTCATTCTTTATGGATTCAAAAAAATAAGCGATCTTTCTGTTGGTATGGTTTACAAATTGTATTAAGAAAATGGTCTGCAGCACCAAAATGATAAACACCGGACTACTGCCAATATAAAATTCTTTAAAAATGGCAAAAGCGAATACCAATGCCAAAAGGACTATAAAAATGACCCTGATGATCAGTTGAAAATAAAAATTCTTGCTGACCATCATTTGCCCAATTTTTTCAATTTATTATATAGCGTTTGTCTGGAAATACCCAATTGTTCCGCCGCCGCACTATAATTATTATCGTTTTGATGAATAGCATTTGTAATCATTTGCAGCTCCATTTCCTCTAAGGTTTTAGTGTCTACCATCTGAAAGGTCACGGTTTTGGTGTTCAACAGAAAATCTTCCGCTTTTAAAACTTGTCCTTCTGATAAAATTACGGCACGTTCTATGGTATGTTGCAGTTCCCTGATATTACCGGGCCAATTATAGTTCAATAATTTTTCTTGCCCGGTTTGGTTAATTCGCAGTCCCGGCTTTCCGTATCTGCTGGCATATCTGTTTAAATAGAAATCGGCCAGCAACACTATATCGTCTTCCCTTTCCCGAAGCGGTGGTACTTCAATACGAATTGTATTGATGCGGTACAGCAAATCTTCTCTAAAAAGGCCATCTGCCACCATCTTATCCAAATTACAATTTGTGGCACACAACAAACGAATATCAACAGGAATAGGGGTATTGGCTCCAACGCGTACCACTACCCTATTCTGAATGGCCGATAACAATTTGGCCTGGGTTTGTAACGAAAGGTTTCCTATTTCGTCCAAAAACAAAGTGCCGCCGTTCGCCGCTTCAAATTTTCCGGCCCTATCTTCTTTTGCATCCGTAAACGCTCCCTTGGTATGGCCAAAAAGCTCGCTTTCAAACAAGGTTTCTGAAATAGAACCCATATCCACGCCAATAAATACCTCATCTTTTCGGGTTGAGTTGACATGCAGCTCCCTGGCAATTAATTCCTTA
>JBGTBA010000173.1:0-20713 GCA_041749595.1 Flavobacteriaceae bacterium
AAAAAAACAAAGCAAAAAAAGCAGTTAAAGCCAATAAAAACAGCAAAAAATGAATAAAAAGTAACCTGAAAAATTAAATTGATCAAAAAAAGCAACCAAATTAAATCCAAAAATTCAAATTACTATTCGGCAACGGTCTTGCTTCTTCAAACGTAACAAGCATGGTTATGGTATGACCTTACCGTATTTGGATGCCATTAAAACTTAAAAAATAAATGTCCATAAAACAAAACCTACTCGAAATAAAACAAAATCTACCCGAATCCGTGAGCCTGGTAGCCGTATCCAAAACCAAACCCATAGCGGCTATCCAAGAAGCCTACAATGTAGGCCAGCGTATTTTCGGCGAAAACAAGATACAGGAAATGGCCCAAAAATGGGAAAGTTTGCCCAAAGATATCCAATGGCATATGATAGGCCATGTGCAAACCAACAAAGTAAAGTATATGGCCAAATTTGTATCCCTGATCCATGGGGTGGACAGTTATAAGTTGCTCAAGGCCATAAACGACCAAGCAAAAAAAGCCCAGTGCGTAATTAGCTGTCTTTTACAAGTCCATATTGCCAGTGAAGAAACCAAGTTTGGTTTGGATGTGGAGGAATTATACGAAATGGTCCTTTCCAATGAACTTACGGGGTTGACGAACATAAGGGTCACAGGTATAATGGGGATGGCCACATATACTGAAGACAGGGATGTGATCCGAAAAGAATTTAAATACTTAAAGTCGGTTTTTGATTCATTGAAAAAAACAATGCCCGAATGTACGGTACTATCCATGGGAATGAGTGGGGATTACGATATTGCAATAGAGGAAGGCAGTACAATGGTGCGTATAGGAAGTCGTATATTTGGCGAACGGAATTGATCATTTCAAATAAATTAAAAAAAAGATGAAATGTACGCCATAGTAGATATAGAAACCACCGGGGGAAAATACAATGAGGAGGGGATCACTGAAATTGCCATACATAAATTTGATGGTCATGAGGTGGTGGACATATTTATTAGCCTTATCAACCCCGAAAAGGAAATACAACCTTTTGTAGTGAATCTTACTGGCATCAACAATCACATGCTGCGAACCGCACCAAAGTTTTATGAGGTCGCCAAACGTATCGTGGAAATCACGGAAAACACTGTCATTGTCGCCCATAATGCCCAATTCGATTATCGGATCCTACGCACGGAATTTAGACGTTTGGGATTTGAATTTGAACGGAAAACACTTTGTACGGTAGATCTTTCCAAGAGCCTTCTTCCCGATGCAGATTCCTATAGTTTGGGGAAATTGGTAAGATCATTGGGTATTCCGGTGAGTGACCGACACAGAGCAAATGGAGATGCTTTGGCTACACTAAAGTTGTTTAAATTATTACTCTCCAAAGATCTGGATAAATCCATTTTAAAAAGCATTGTTAGAGAAGAATCAACTGGTGAACTCTCCCCAAAAAAATTGGATATTGTAGAACGGCTCCCATCGGAAACGGGCATCTATTACCTCTATAATAAGGATGGAGAAATTATCTATTTGGGTAAAAGCAGAAATATTAAAAAAAGGGTAAACCAGCATTTTACCAGTGCGGGTGGGCAAAATAGAAAAATTCAAAAAGGAACCAGAAAAGTTACTTTTGAAAAGACGGGAAGTGAATTGGTCGCTTTTTTAAAAGAAAGCGAGGAATTAGCTCGTATACGCCCCATGTACAATCTAAGTTCTGACAAGAAACTATTTTCACACGCCTTATTTCAGTCTATAAATGAGGCGGGGTATATTGCTATGGAAATAGACAAAATAGATAGGGACAGAGAAGAAATAATTACCTTTAACAGCCCTATAGCAGCCAGTAATTTCATGCACAGAATTACAGATGAGTTTCAGTTGTGCGATAAATTAAACGGACTATCACAAGCTAAAAAAAATTGCTCTAAATACAACGAAAAAAAATGTTTTGGAGCCTGTATTCAGAAAGAAGAACCGAAGTCCTATAATAAAAGGGTTTTGCAAGCAATAAAAACGTATAGCATTGCTAACAGAAATATAATAATAATAGATAAGGGTCGTACCTTGGGAGAGCGCAGCGTCATTTTAATAAAAGATGGAGTTTTTAAGGGAATTGGCTTTTGCGATCTGAACTATCAGGTGAATAATAAGAATATTTTAGAGTCTGTCATAGTGCCGATGCAAGGAAACGGAAACACAAATTATATCATTGAATCCTTTCTCCGGAAAAGTAAACGTCATAAAATTGTGGAACTCAACCCGTAGATTTTGAAAGAAAACGAACCCAAAAATTGGAAAGAAAAAGTCCACGAGGTTATCTACGGTACGCATACTCCTGCGGGGCGGCTTTTCGATCTTATTCTTCTCATTGTTATTCTCTACAGTATCATCATTATTATGCTGGAGAGCGTTCCAAGGTTCAACATTAAGTACTATGAGTTTCTCAATACTTCAGAGTGGATAGTTACCATATTGTTTTCAATTGAATATATACTTAGAATTATCTGCATAAAAAGGCCAGAAAGATACATCTTCAGTTTTCTTGGTGTTATTGATTTCCTTTCTACCATACCCAAATACATAGCACTTTTATTTCCCGGATCACAATTTATCAGTGCATTCCGAGTGTTGCGCTTATTGCGGATTTTCAGGATCCTAAAGCTGGCTAGGTTTGTAGGCGAATCCAATAATTTGGTGGGAGCACTTAAAGCGAGTAGGACCAAGATTTTTGTTTTTGTTTTTTTTGTATTAATTGTCTCCGTCTTATTAGGCACGGTGATGTATCTGATAGAAGGGCCTGAAAATGGTTTTAACAGCATTCCACATAGTGTATATTGGACTATTGTAACGCTAACCACAGTCGGTTACGGGGATATCTCACCACAGACCGGTTTGGGTCAACTAGTGGCCACCTTAATTATGATTATAGGTTATGGCATAATTGCTGTTCCTACGGGAATCGTTTCTGCGGAATATGTAGATTCCAGAAATAAGAAAAAGACCGAAGATGCTGAAGTTTGTCCCAACTGTGTTGCTAAAATTGTTATTAAAGACGCTAAGTATTGTCATGAATGCGGGCATTTTATGGATGACGACGATGAATGAAAATAAACGGATAGTCAGCCAGATTGGTGTTGGTAAGTGAGTATTTAAAAATGAATAACCCATATTCCCAAAAACATTGGGACAAGCAAGATAAAAACCAATGCCTTGTGGATATCTCTAAAGCTAAAAAAAAGCTCATTGCTATTGTTGGTCCAACCGGTATTGGCAAAACCGCTTTGGCCATAAAAATTGCAAAGCATTATAATACAGAAATAGTTTCTGCCGATTCTCGACAATTTTATAAGGAAATGAATATCGGTACCGCAGTTCCTTCTCCGGAAGAACTAAGTGCCGTTCCTCATCACTTTATTCAACATATTTCTATTTTTCAAAACTATTCGGTTGGGGATTTTGAGAGAAATGCCTTAGCGTTACTACAAGAATTATTTAAGAAAAATGATATAGTGGTTATGGTGGGTGGCAGTGGACTTTATGTCGATGCGGTAATTCATGGACTGGATGAGTTTCCTGTGGTTGATCTGGAAATACGTGTTGGACTGAGCCGGATTTTTCAAGAAAGGGGAATTGAGGAACTTCAAAACGAATTGAAAAAGTTGGATTTTGCATATTATTCCAAAGTTGATTTGGAAAATCCCCATCGATTGATACGTGCACTTGAAATCTGTATCGCTACGGGGACGCCCTTTTCCTCCTTTTTGAAGAAAAAGACATCGGAAAGGCCTTTTACGGTCTATACTGTTGTAATTGATGCCGAAAGAAAAGTAATTTATGATCGTATAAATAAAAGGGTGGAAAAAATGATGGAAAATGGCTTGTTGGCCGAAGCCAAAGCACTTTTTGCCAACAAAAACCTGAACGCTTTGCAAACCGTTGGATATAAAGAACTATTTGCTTATTTTGAAGATAAATGGACGTTGGATTATGCCGTTTCGGAAATCAAAAAAAATACGAGGAGATTTGCAAAAAGACAATTGACCTGGTTTAAAAAAAACAAAAACGCACTCTGGGTGGGCCACGATGAAGAAACTGATACCATACTCGCCAAAATTGAGGACAGAATAAAAAACGAAAGACAGTAATTGTCACTTACTTATACCCTAAATCCCAATCACAAACTGGTATAAAAAATTATAAACCAACGATTTGCAGATTTTATAAAAATGAAAGACAAGAAGATAACAGAAGCCCCAATTTTTTATATCATGGGCGTTTCCGGAAGCGGAAAAACAACTATTGGAAAACTATTGTCCAAAGAACTGGCCATTCCATTTTTTGATGGGGACGACTACCATTCTGCAACGAACATAGAAAAAATGGCATCCGGTATTCCTTTAAATGATGATGACCGTTTGGGCTGGCTCCTTGCCCTAAACGCTTTGGCTAAAGAAAATAAGGACAAAGGAGCTATTATTGCCTGTTCTGCCCTAAAGGAAAATTACCGGGATTTACTGAGAAAGGAAATTGAGGAAAACGTGATCTGGGTATATTTAAAAGGAACATTTGAAGAAATTTCGGAACGTTTACGTGACAGAAGCGGCCATTTTATGCCCGCTGACTTGTTGAAATCCCAGTTTGATGTTTTAGAAGAACCTAAAAACGGAATTTCTATTTCCATTAAAAATGAACCAAAGGCCATCGTTTCGGAGATCATTGAAACATATAGTGGCAAGTTGCCCTAAATGGCAGAGCTATCCCCCCTGCTCCAATTTAACTACCAATCTAAAACCTTCTCCGTGGATGTTCAATATCTCTACATTTTCATCCCTTTTCAAGTACTTTCTCAATTTGGCAATGTAAACATCCATGCTTCGGGAGGTAAAATAGTTGTCGTCCCTCCATATCTTTGTCAACGCCAGCTCGCGGGGCATCAAATCGTTTTCGTGCAGTGCCATTAGGCGCAATAATTCATTTTCCTTGGGAGATAACTTTATTGACGGCTCCTCTTTATATTTTAGGAACCTTAATTTGGAATTTAAATGAAATCCACCTATGGTAAACTCAAATTGTTTGCTTTCCGCCAAAGAGTTCGATGCTTTTCTTTGAATGATGGCCTTTAGTTTCATCAGTAGGACTTCCGAATCAAAAGGTTTGTTCAAATAATCGTCGGCACCGGCCTTATATCCTTTAAGGACATCTTCCTTCATTGTTTTGGCGGTTAGGAAAACAATGGGGACATTCTCATTTTTTTCCCTTATTTCCCTTGCTAGGGTAAACCCATCTTTGTAAGGCATCATGACATCTAGGATGCACACGTCAAAATTGTCCTTTTTAAATTTCTCAAAGCCTTCCATACCATTCTTTGCCAATGTTACATCAAAATCGTTCATGGACAAATAGTCCTTAAGAACTATTCCGAAATTGGGGTCGTCTTCAACCAAAAGAATTTTTTTATTTATTGTTTCCATAATTTTTATATTAAAGGCAGTTTAATGTAGAAAGTACTTCCTTTACCTTTTTCACTTTCCGCATACACTTCACCTTGGTGATCTTCTGTTATTTTTTTTACATATGCAAGTCCCAAACCGTGCCCCTTAACATTGTGCACGTCACCGGTATGCTCTCTGTAGAATTGTTCAAAAACCTTTTTGAGCACCGTCTTGCCCATTCCGGCTCCTTGATCTTTTATTTTGATTATTATATTGTTTTTCGCCAATTCCGTATAAATATCAATTTTTGGCGCATTCGGGGAATACTTGATGGCGTTGTCCAGAATATTCACAATTACATTGGTAAAATGCATATCACTTGCCAAGACATCCGACCTCGGCGAATCTAAATGAGTCTCTATATACCCTCCCCTATCGGCAACAATAAGTGCAATGTGGGCAATGGCATCCTGTATTATGTCGTGCACATTAACCCTGTCCTTACTTATGTCCAACTGATTTTTATCCAACTTGGAGATTCTCAGGACATTTTCCACTTGTGCGTGCATACGTTTGTTCTCATCCTTTATCATTTGCAAATAGCGCAATACTTTTTCCTTATCATCAATTATCTTCGGATTCCTTATGGCTTCTACGGCAAGGTTTATCGTTGCTATCGGGGTTTTGAACTCATGCGTCATATTATTTATGAAGTCCGATTTTATCTCTGAAATCTGCTTTTGTTTTATGAGCTGGTATATTGCCCCAGAATAGGCCACTACGATGATTAGGGTGAACAGTAACGACAAAATTGCCATGCCCAGAATAGATTTCATTAAAAATTTCTTCTTTTCGGGAAAGGATATAAGCAGGGAAAAATTGGTGTTCCCTTCGCTATCCGTAAATAGTGGCGATTTATAGTGGGTAGTCTTGGAAAATTTAAACTTTGGCGACTTTACTTTGGTCGGAAGGCCCCTGCTATAAATACCATATTCAAAATTTATGTCCACTCCCCTATTTTTTAGTTCGTTGCCCAACAACAATTCTATCTCCTGTTTGGAAACCCTTTTGTTTATGGGAATTGTCTTGGCATTTTCCTTAAAGACATCATCAAACACCGCTTTGTCAATGGATGAGAGCCCTCCTATTTTCTCCAATTTCTGTACGGGGTTCAGCCTGTATTGTTTCCCATCCAGGCCGTAATCCTCTTTAAATATCGTTTTTGTACGCCTACTGGTGTATCCCTTTAAAAGACTAGTGTCCGTACCTAAGCCATTATCAAAGAACGTAGAGGCCATATTATAGTCCTCTTCTAAAATGCCATGCGAATATAAAAGTATCTCGTTGGAATTTATATCCCTGTCAACAAAGAAAAAATTCCTGAAATGTGAGCTTTTCGGTTCTCCTATGCTATCCTTTAATTTAAGGAAGCCATCTACGTAATCTTTCATCTCCCTATCCTGGATCTTATCTGAAACTTTACTTAAAACCTCAGAAACCGTATTGGAAAATTGCTCTTCCTTATCTTCTACCGATTTTTTTATCCAATATCCCTGAACAAAAATGATTCCAACAAGTGAGAGGCTCATTAAAACAACCAGGAGAACAAACAACCTCTTATTCATATTTTTGTTAAAATTAGAAATTTAACATTTAGTCCCTTGTAGGTTTAACCTAACCTTAACAAAAATGTTAAATTATGTTATTGAACCTGCAATGTTAAGAAGCCGGCCGTGTATTTCAAAAACCGTTGACCTTGTCTTTTCAATTTCAATATTTTCAATTACAAAATCTGCAAGATCCTTTTTTTCAGTGTCCTTCCATTGGTTTTTTATGCGTTCGGCTATTTTTTCCTCAGAGGTGGCGTCCCTTTTTATAACCCTATCTACCCGTAATTCCAGCGGGGCCACAACAAGTATGGTCCTATCATAATCATCTTGGGATAAATTTTCAAAGATGATGGCATTTTCCTGTATAACGTAAGGTGAATTTTGCCGTTTTGCCCAATTTAGAAAATGTTTTCTGACGGTAGGGTGCACTATGTTGTTTAATTTCCCCAAGGTTTCTTTGTTTGTAAATACCTTCTCCGCAATGAAGTTTGTATTCAGCATTTTATTTTGGAAGGCACTGTCCCCCAAGAGACGTGTTATCCCCGTTTTAATCTTTTTAGATGATACCATCAATTTCTTGGCTTCCACATCGGCATTATAAACCGGGATCCCCAGTTCGGAAAACATCTGTGCAACTGTGGATTTTCCACTACCGATACCCCCTGTTAGACCAACGATCATTGTTTTATTTTTAAAATATACGATACACGAACCTCCATTAGCTGTGCATCAAGCAAGGTTTTTGGTTTGTCGATCAATTCCACGGACAGACCGGAACGCTTATTTTTGGAATTGTAGTCTGCCACAATTTTAAAATCGGACACGTCCAATCCCTTAAGGTCTTCTAACTTGGCTTTGCAAAGAACGGGGATTTCATGGGGGAAAGTTTTAATTTCCATGCCTTCGGGAACATTGATCGTTTCAACAGGTATTTTAATGATCTTTTCCGAAAATCTGGATATTTTCCCCGACACAACTACATATTCTTTAGAAAACACAGTGTTCTTTAACGTTTTAGGCTTGATCAACCTGAGCCGTTCCACAAAATTGGACGATAAATTTGATAGTTTTTTTTCTTGTGTCCTTATGCTTTTGATGCTGTCTATTTCCCGTTTTGGGCCAGTTACCCTTATTGTTCGTGGTTCTATTTTTAACTCTCCTTCCAAAACAAAATTTAGGGCAAGGTCTATTTTGACTTTTGGATCCACAAAAATAGTTTTGGAATAAATAGTGTCAAAACTAAAAAAAACAGTGTCCATATCCATTTCCACTATCGTTCCGGATTTCTGTAATTGTCTTTCAATTTTTTTTCGGTAGATGTATGGGGCGATGTAATAGTTGGTGCCGATTCTTTTAACGGAAGACAGATCTACACCTATTTTTTTTTCGGCTAGTTTAAAACGGAGAAACATAAAGCCATTGGCCCTCAATTTTACATCAATATGGTCTTTCGTGGCACTTAGAAACAAAAGACTGTCGGGAATATTTGTAAATTCCATTTTCAGGGTTATCGTACTTGTATGCGAATCTGATAGTTTACCAATGAACCAAGCTATGGAAGAGCACATCAAAAACAACAAAAAAATTCTCGTTTTCCTTTTGTTTGTGCCGTTTTTGGTTTTCCTTATCACTTGGATCTGGTTTTAAAAAATAACTTAGGGAACAATTCTTGAGGGCTTTTGTTGCTAAAATTAATACAAATCGTAGATTTTAAAAACCCTTCACCATAGGCAAAAAATTGAATGATGGTGGCCAAAATGGAAAAAGTGGCCACCCATAGGTTTTTGTTTTTTACCAGGGAACCAAAAAAAACAAAAGCAAAATACAACATATAGCATAGCATCGGGAAACCAGCACCAAAAGCCGCCCATAACAGCAATGAGGCAATTAATCCCAGACAAAAAAAAGCGGGAAACCAATAGGTTATTTTTCCTGTTCCGGGATGCCATTTATTTAAGATGGGCCTCACCAAGCCGAATTTTTTTACCTGTCCATAAAATTTCCCAAAATCTATGCGCCGTTTGTGATATACAATGGCTTCAGGGATCAACCTTGTTTCATATCCCTTTTTCCAAATCCGAAAAGTAAGATCAGGGTCTTCTCCCGGATGTATGTTCCCGAAACCATTGGTCGCCTCAAAAACCGTTTTGGAAATCCCCATATTAAAACTTCTGGGTTGAAATTTAGATATGGAAGATGACTTACCGCGAATGCCGCCAGTAGTTAGCATGGAGGTCATGGCATAATTTATGGCCTTTTGGATTTTAGAAAACGAGGGATGAGCACTATCCGGGCCACCATAACAATGCACCCAATTATGTTGCAAAAAATTCGCTACCGTCATTAAATAGGCAGGAGGAAGAATACAATCGGAATCGAGAATGATAAAATAATTGCCTTTGGCACGCCTCATTCCAAAATTCCGGGAATCGCCCGGACCGGTGTTGGGCTTATGTAAATAGTTGATATTTAATTTTTGGGCAAACTCGGATACCACACTTTCTGCGGTATCGGTGGAGCCATCTTCAATAAGTACAATTTCAAACGGTTTATCATAGGTTTGTTGCAACAGACTTTGCAATAGTTCCCGTATTTCTTCCGGTCTATTGTAAACGGGTATGATAAAGGAAAAAGCTACATCCATAGGTATTTACAAAAAACACAAAAGCCATCCGTAGATATGGGATGGCTTTAAAAATTTGCATTCATTATTATTTGGTAAACTGTTCTATCACCTCCTGGCTAACGCCGGTACTGGAAAATCCACCGTCATGAAACAAGTTTTGCATAGTAACTTTTCTGGTAAGATCGGAAAATAAAGTAACCGTATAATCGGCACAATCCAATGCCGTGGCATTGCCTAAAGGCGACATTTTTTCGGCATAGCTTATAAAACCATCAAAACCTTTAACACCCTGTCCGGCAGTCGTTGGCGTAGGCGATTGGGATATGGTGTTTACGCGTACCTTTTTTTCCTTTCCAAAAAAGTAACCGAAGCTACGGGCCACCGATTCCAAATAGGCTTTGTTATCGGCCATATCGTTATAATCGGGAAAGGTGCGCTGCGCCGCCATATAAGTAAGTGCCACGATGCTTCCCCACGAGTTCATGGCATCTGCCTTGTAGAGGCTTTGCATTACTTTATGGAAAGAAAGTGCGGAAACATCCCAGCCTTTCGCTGTAAAATCATATTTTTCATCCGTATAGGCCCTGCCCTTCCGAACGTTTACCGACATCCCGATAGAATGTAGGACAAAATCCAATTTTCCACCAAGGAGTTCAACGGATTTCGCTACTAAATGGTCAAGGTCTTCCTCTAAAGTAGCGTCGGCCGGAATAATTTCCGAACCTGTTTTTTTTGCCAACTCATTAATCTGTCCCATACGCATGGCAATAGGCGCATTGGTAAGCACAAAGGTGCCGCCCTCTTCAAAAACGCGCTCGGCGGTTTTCCATGCAATGGAGTTTTCATCCAAAGCACCAAAAATGATTCCTTTTTTTCCCTTCAATAAATTATATGCCATGTTTTTCTTCTTTTATGTGACGTGTCAAAGATATCCAAAATAACTTAATTAAGTAGTTGCCTTGCATGGGCAATTGCCGAGTTTGACAAGGTTTTTCCGCCCAACATCTCCGCAAGTTCCAAAACGCGTTCTTCCGGTGTTAAGAGCTTCATTTTGGTGGTAACACCATTAGCTTCGTCTTGCTTGTACACCTTAAAATGATGGTCGCCTTTAGAGGCAACCTGGGGTAAGTGGGTTATGGCGAATACCTGCATGGTATGGCTCATTTCCTTCATAATGTCTGCCATTTTATTCGAAATTTCGCCCGAAACCCCGGTGTCAATCTCATCGAACATCATTGTGGGCAGCTTTTCGTATTTGGCTAGAATTGATTTTATGGTGAGCATAATACGCGAAAGTTCGCCGCCCGAAGCCACTTTTTTTAACTCGCCATAGGCCATTCCTTTATTGGCCGAAAGCAAAAAGGCTAATTCGTCCTTACCATCGTCTTTAAAATTTTCGGAAGGAAACAGCTCTATTTTGAACGTGGTTCCGGGCATTCCCAACAAGGATAAGGTATCTTGTAATTGCTTCTTTAACCCAGGAATTGCATTGTTCCTTCGGGATCTAATTACAGTTGCTTTTTGTTCCAAATCTTTTTCTTGAGTACCAAGTGCGATTTGTAAATTTTTTATCTGTGTTGCCACATTTTCCACGGCACCTACCTTTTCTGCTAATGTGTCTCTTATGGCAATGAGCTCAGTGACATCCTGCACATTGTGTTTTTTTTGCAAGTGGTACAGCATTTGTAATTTTCCGTCTATTTCTTCGAGTAACTGTGGGTTGGTTTCCATATTTTCATGGAATACCATAAATTCGGAAGCAATATCCTTAAGTTCTATGAGTGTAGAATTAATACGCTCGTTTACGCTGGTAAATTGGTTTCCGAAGGAAGCCAACCTTTGGGTAACCTGTTTTAGTTCCGTTAGGGTATAGACAAGCCCCAGTTGCTCATCATTCAACAATTGATGGCCTTTGGCAAAAAGTTCCAAAAGGGTTTCCACATTGCTCAATTGTTGAAACTGTTCTTCCAATGCTTCCTGAGCGCCTAGTTTCAACTTAGCATGTTGAAGTTCCTCCAATAAAAAAAGATTGTATTCCTGATCCTTTGTGGCCTTTTCCTGAAAATCTACCAGCGCATTCAATTCCTTGAGCGTTGATCGGTACTTGAAAAGCGAGTTCCTAAAATCGGACAACAAACCCGTATTATCGGCTAGGGCATCGATTACTTTCATTTGAAAATCAGCATCGGCAAGCTGTAAGGTTTGATGCTGGGAATGCACATCTATAAGCCGATCCCCCAATTGGGAAAGCACGTCCAACGTAACGGGGGTATCGTTAATAAACGCCCTCGATTTTCCGCCTGGGAGCAATTCCCTTCTGAGCAGGGTCTTGGGTTCATAATCCAGTCCATTTTCTTCGAAAAAGGGCTTTAGGTTGTAATTGACTATTTCAAATTCGGCCTCTACAATGCACTTCTTTTCTTTGTCTTTAAGGGATTGTAGGTCAGCCCGTTTGCCCAACACCAATGCGAGGCCACCCAATAAAATGGATTTGCCTGCACCTGTTTCTCCCGTAATCGTAGTAAGGCCATTCTTAAACGTAACGTTCAAATGGTCTATCAAAGCATAATTGGCTATGGAAAGGGTAATAAGCAAAGTGTTTTTTTAATATTGATGTAAAGATAATTTTTATTCTACCGGAAAAAAACGGGCATCAATATTTTATTTCATTCCAAGTACTGGAATAAAGTGGAGCTATCTTGTTGAGGGTTTCTTTTAACTGTATAATATCCACTTTAGGGCCATCAGAGAATATGTTCTGAATTTCTTCCGATTTGGCATCAAAAAAAGTTTGCACCAAGAATGCATTGGGTCTTCTATTGATCATGGTCTCAAACAGTCGCATGGTACCTGCAACTACCTGTTTCCCCGTGCTGTTATTATCTCCCAAAATATCCAGTCCTTTTCTGTGGTAATTGTACATGGCCACCCTATACTCCCTATACGTATTGGAAAGTAGGTTGTCCACTAATTCAAAACGTGTGCGGTCACTTGAGGATTGGCTCCATCCCAACGAGCTACTCCCCTGTGCCTGGGTTACTATTTTCCGGGCCTGTTTGTAAAATTCGGTGCCACCTTCCAAGGCAAAAGTATCGGCATCCAGTCCTAAGATGATGTACACATAATACGATATTACACCTACCAGGTTCGACTCGAAAACATTGTCGTTGTAAAACAGTGGTTGGTACTCCAGGTATTGAAAATCAAATTGGTTATCCTTGTAGTTGAATACGGGACTTTCATAGGAGGTATTGTACACCGGCCGGGAAGATTGTATCTGAATATTGGCCTTAAACCGATCCGATTCGTATTCGGTAACCGTGATGAACATCCGCGCATTGACCCTTTCGTTCTCTTTAAAAACCCGGTTGCTCCATTTGTTCTTGTTTACAAAATCATTCAATGATCGCTCCAGTGTTTTAAATATTTGTTGATTGGTTTGCCCCACTTGGTCAGAATTTACGGTTATGGCACAATTTAATTCCTGTGCTTTAATGGTCAGCGTGGAGATGATATAAAGAAACGTTAAGAGAAAATTACGCATCGATTCGGGCTATGACTTCACTTAAAATATCCGAGGCCACTTCTGCCTTGGTTTTCAAACCAAACGTTTTTATTTGTAATTTCTTGTCTATGAACGATATTTTATTGGTAGATTTTCCAAATCCGGCACCTTCATCCTTCAAGGTATTAAGGACAATGGCGTCCAGGTTTTTCCGCTCTAGCTTTTCCTTTGCATTTTCGATCCCATTTTCAGTTTCCAAGGCAAACCCGACCAGATACTGCTTTTTTTTCTGTTCACCGAGCGACAATAGGATATCCTTGTTCTTTATCAGTTCAATTGTGAGCTGTTCTTCGTGTTTTTTTATTTTCTCGTTGGCGACGGATTTTGGCTTGTAATCCGCAACTGCAGCCGCACAAATAGCAATATCCGTATCTTGGTAGTGGTCATGCACGGCATTGTACATTTCATCTGCCGTTATGACGTTAATTATTTCAATAGAACTATTTTGAATCCTTAAATGCGTTGGCCCCGACACCAAAATCACTTTTGCCCCTAACCTTGCAGCAGTCTTTGCCAATTCGTAGCCCATTAGTCCAGAAGAGTGGTTTCCAATAAATCGTACGGGGTCGATTGCCTCATAGGTGGGACCCGCGGTAATTAGCAACTTCTTGCCGGTTAATGGCAACCCTTTTGAGAGATTATCCATAATAAATGTTGTGATATCTTCTGGCTCTGCCATGCGCCCCTCACCTACCAAACCACTTGCAAGCTCCCCTTCCGTAGCCGGGATCATGATATGGCCAAAGGATTGGAGCTTTTCAAAGGAAGCTTTGGTAGAAGGGTGTTTGTACATATCTAAATCCATGGCAGGGGCATAAAAAATAGGACATTTGGCAGATAAGTACGTTGCCAGGAGTAAGTTGTCGCAAGTGCCATTGGCCATTTTGGACAAGGTATTGGCGGTTGCCGGGGCAATGATCATCATATCTGCCCAAAGACCCAATTCTACATGGTTGTTCCAAGAAACACAACCATGTTCTTTATTTATAAACTCTGATAGGACAGGATTTTTTGAAAGTGCGGCCAAGGTCAGTGGGGAAACAAAGGAACTTGCGCTTTCCGTTAAAATTATTTTAACGTGGGCACCCGCTTTTATCAAGAACCGAACCAAAAAAGTGGTCTTGTATGCCGCAATACCCCCGGTAATGCCCAAAAGGATATTTTTACCGTTTAACATGGATTAGGCGTCTTTCTCGGTATTCCTATAGTAAATTTTATCTGTCAACCATTCTGTTACCGCCATAGCATGGGGTTTTGGAAGTTTTTCATAGAATTTGGAAACCTCTATCTGTTCCTTGTTCTCAAAAACCTCTTCCAAACTATCGCTATAAGTGGCAAATTCCTCTAATTTTTCCAAAAGTTCTTTTTTGATTTCAGAATTGATCTGAATGGCCCTTTTAGCGGTTATGGAAATTGCCTCATAAATATTTTCCGTTTTGGAATCGAACTCGTTTTTGTTGATCGTAACCGTTGAGACGGGGGCCTTGGAGTTTTTTAAATCGTTCATGTTCTTAAAATTGATGTTATTTGGAAATGTTTTTAGATTCTTTTTCTATTTTGCTCAATAAATTCTCTGCGTTTTTGGCATATTTCGTTTTCGGGAAATATTTCATTAAGACGCCGTACGAAGCTTTTGCCTCGCCGAGCCTATCTTTCTTTTTGTCTTCAAAACTGTTCATGGCCCTATTGGTCGTTGCCTCCAATTTGTAATACAGCGCATCTTCCCTGTACACCGAACCTGGAAAATCTGAAACGAAGTTGTCCAACGCCGCAATGGCTGAGACCAAAAGTGAATAATCAAACTCTCCAAGGGTGTTGAACTGCTTTGCTATTTCAAACGCCTTTTTTTCCTTTTTAGTCGTCAGCTCTTTGGCTATTTTATTGGCTTCAGGTAAAAATTCGGAATCGGGATACATGTTTATGAAGGTTTGCAGTTTTTGCAATGCCTTGTCCGTATCTGTTTGGTCCAACGAATACCTAGGGGATAGCATGTAATAACTTTTGGCCCCTAAAAAGGCGGCTTCCTGGATCCTGTCGCTCTTGGGATAGGATTTTAAAAAACGTTCAAACTGATATCCCGCCAAATTATAATCCTTCAATTTAAAATAAGAATCGGCAAAAAAGAAGGTTACGCGCTCACCCTGGGGCTTTCCTATATATTGAGGTGCGATCTGCTCAAACAATCGATTGGCTCTTTTGTAATCTCTTTTTTGGTAAAGCTTTTCCGCCAAATCATATTTGGCTTTGACATCCTCGTTTTTGAGCACCTTTTGGTACTCGCTGCACGATACCAAAAGAACCGTTAAAATAAACAGGGGGGAAAATTTCCTCATTTTTTTAAACATTTCGCAAAATTAGGGATTCCGGACGGATATAAAAAACATTTTTACAATGCTAAAATAGCTCCCAAGTCTGGGCAGGGCAACATTTTTGGCTAAGCTTTAACGTTGTTCTTTTATCTGTCCGGTTAGGCCGGTATTTTTGTGAAAGATTTTACAAAGGCTCTAATGCCCTCTTTTAAAGAAGAACTGGCCTCCATTAACGGTAATCGTACAAAAGCATTTGAAATGCCCAAAACTTCATAAATGGCTTTAATCCCCGCTGGATTGCCTTCTTCGAAAATTAGGGACATCCCTTCTTGGAGCGCATAATGAAGTTTGTACGCCTCTTTTACCTGGCCCTCCAAAGCTAAACGTACCATTTCCGAAAATTCCGAGGGCAATCCCTGTCCTAAAACAGAAATAACTCCCGCCCCACCGGCAAGAACTGTGGGCAATGCGGTAATATCATCGCCAGAGATCACCAGAAACCCATTAGGCTTGTTTTTAATGATTTCCATTATCTGTACCAAATTTCCTGATGCTTCTTTGATGGCTACAATGTTTTGGAAATCATTTGCCAAGCGCAAAACGGTATGGGGCAACATATTGCTACCGGTCCTGCCGGGTACGTTATACAGGATGATCGGTTTTTGGGACACAAGTGAAATGGCCTTAAAATGTTGGTAAATACCCTCCTGCGTCGGTTTGTTATAATAAGGCGACACGGAAAGGATGGCATCAAAATCAGTCAAATCAGAATTTTTCAGTTCCTCTAGTACTGTTTGGGTATTGTTTCCACCAACCCCGAGAACCAAAGGCAATCTTCCTGCGTTTACTGAAACAATAGTGCTTATGGCCAATTCTTTCTCTGCCCTGTCCAAGGTTACGGGTTCGCCCGTGGTTCCCAGCACCACCAAGTAATCCACCCCTCCATTAATGTTGTAATTTACCATGCGCCCCAGCGCATCCACATCTATTGAATAATCTTTTTTAAAGGGGGTTGCCAAAGCTACGCCCGTACCATAGAACCTTTCCATCATTCAATCTCGTTTAAAATATATAAATATTTTTTAAGCTCTTTTTTAAAAGCCTTAAAATCCTTAATGGGAGTACCCAATATTAAATCATTTAAATTTTTGTCCACTTCTGCAAAACCCACTTTAACCCGTGCACTTGTCTTTACGGTCATCAGTTGTAAAAGAAGGTTTTCTTCCGTATAATAATTGATCAGTAAATCATATTCTCTACCGAGAAATTCCAATGCATAGCTATTTTCAATTTTTCCGCCCCAACCCAGGTCCCTATCAGAAAACACAGGTGTTGAATAGGGCGAATTTTTATCGTAATAACTCTTGTACCCAATTATCTTAATCGCATTGGGCCGTAAGGAAAATTCTTCGACCAATTCATAAAAACTATCAGCTTCAGAAAATACGTCCAAATCCACAATACAAGCAACCGTGTGTACTCCCTTACGCAGAGTATGACTCGCTGTAGGATTTTGCAGTTCCTTAGCCAAAAATTTATATCCTGCTTTCTGTTTAAATTTATCCTTTAATCCTTTTAAAAACATGTATTTTTACATTTATACAAATGTAAATAATATAGCCGCAAATTTGCCGCTAATATAAGAAGTATAATGATTTTAAAAATTAAACATTTTGTTGTAATTGTAACAATCATAGGTGTTGTTTCCTGTTCAGCCGATATTACTAAGGTTAACAAAGCAGTCAGCCAAACCCTCCAAATTACCGATACCTTAACGACTAACAGTGCTGTAGAAGGTTTTGTTGCTCCGTATCGACAGCGTGTTACTTCTGTTCTGGATAGCGCCTTGGCCTATGCGCCAAAAACTTTAACCAAGGAAGACGGCCACTATAACACGTCTGAAGGAAACCTTTTAGCAGATTTGGTATTGAAAATGGCCAATCCCATTTTTAAGGCCAGAACGGGTCGTTCTATCGATTTTGTGTTGCTCAACCATGGCGGTATCCGATCATTGATTTCCGAAGGCAAGGTTTCTGCAAAGACTGCCTATGAAGTTATGCCTTTTGAAAACGATATTGTGGTGGTAGAAATGAGTGGTACCGCAGTGCGGGAATTGGTCTCTTTTCTTATCGCATCTAAAGTTCCCCACCCTATTGCGGGTATTCAAATTATAGTAGACAAAGATGCTATTTTGGAGGCACTTAACATTCAGGGAAAACCCTTTAATGAAAGTGCTTCTTATTTTGTAGCTACCTCCAATTATTTGATCAGTGGCGGAGACAATATGACTTTTTTTTCAAAAGGTTTAAATCAATGGGAACTTGATTATTATATCAGAAATGCTATGATTGATTATTTTAGTGCGGTAGATACATTAAAATCAAAGGTAGATGACCGTTTTGTGAAACATAACTAAAAGGCAGAATTAGGTTATACTTTAAGAAAAACTTAGCTTAAAAAGCATTTAGATGAAGCGAAGAACATTTATTTCCCAAACCTCAGCAACTGCCACTTATGTTGCATTTGGGGCGCTTTCCCTACATTCTTGCTTCCGAGCCAAGACCAAGCATCTTACCATTCTGCATACCAATGACGTGCACAGCCATATAGACCCCTTTCCGAACCATCATTCCTTGTACCCAAATATGGGAGGTGTAGCCCGACGGGCATCTTTGATTGAAAAAATCAGGATGGAAAATCCAACTATATTGCTTCTGGATGCCGGTGATATTTTTCAGGGAACACCCTATTTTAATTTCTATGGAGGCGAATTGGAATTTAAGTTGATGAGTATGCTTAAATATGATGCGGCCACTATGGGCAATCATGATTTCGATAATGGGCTGGAAGGATTTTTAGCGCAGTTGCCCCATGCGACCTTTGAATTTCTTACGGCTAATTATGATTTTAAGAATACCATTTTAGACGGATTTACAAAACCGTATAAAATTTTTGAGAAAAACGAACTCAAAATTGGTGTTTTTGGCCTGGGGATTAAACTGGACGGTTTGGTCACCAAAAAGTTGTATAATGAAACGAAATACCTGGATCCTATTGAAATTGCCCACGATATAGGCCATACCCTAAAGGAAACCGAAGGATGTGATCTGGTGGTATGCCTATCGCATTTGGGATATACCTATACCAATCCCCAAAGAATGGACGACCTCAAATTAGCGGCCGCAACGCGCAATATTGACGTGATCATTGGCGGGCATACCCATACTTTTTTAGACAGTCCCGCAATAGTAAAAAATGCTTTAGGAGAAGATGTAATCGTAACCCAGGCAGGATGTTTTGGTGTTGCGCTAGGACGACTCGATTTTTATTTTGATGCCGAAAAAAATATCAGAGCCGATGGCTTGTCACTAACAGTGTAAGGATTTTTTTATGAAAATGACCACAACAATGACCAAAGGCATTAAGAAAACAGGAATACTAAAAATTTCCGCAAAAAAAGTTGAGCAAGCTCAGGATAGCGTGGCTGTAGAAGCACCCTTGGAAATTAAGATTCATGCAGCCGGGGCACATCCGCCCATTCTTAACAAAAACATTTCCATCACCATGTGTACACCGGGTGAAGATGTGGATTTGGCCTTAGGATTTCTGTTTACCGAAGGGATTATCTCCACTTTCGATCAAGTAGAACGTTCGGTGGCCAGTGAAAATGGTATCACAGTATTTTTGAATACCGTTAAACCCATTGACCTTAGTAAGATTGACAGGCATTCATATTCAAACAGTAGTTGCGGTGTTTGTGGTAAATCGAGCCTGAATTCATTAAAAATCAAAAGAACTTTACCGCACACTAATTACGCTATTAAAATAGACAAGGAACTCATTAAGCGATTTCCAGCCCTTGTGAAAGAACAACAGAACACCTTTCAACACACTGGCGGACTGCATGCAGCCGGGTTGTTCGATTTGCAGGGCAATTTAATCCTGCTTCGAGAAGATGTGGGGCGCCATAACGCATTGGATAAATTAATTGGGGCATGCTTTACCTTAGGTAAGTTGCCCTTAAACCAACATATCCTATTTTTAAGCGGCCGCACCAGTTTTGAATTACTGCAAAAGGCCGCCATGGCGGGAATCTCCGTGGTATTGGCAGTTGGGGCGCCATCTAGTATGGCGGTGGAAACCGCCATAGAATTTGATATTACCTTGGTGGGTTTCCTTAATGAACATCGATTCAATGTGTATCATGGTGCAAAACGCTTGGGTATTTTTTAATTTTAATGGCAACTAACTTCAAATCCGATGAAAATAAGAATTAAAGGAAATGCGATACGATTACGACTTACCCGTTCTGAGGTACAAGCAGTAGCTACGGAAGGTTATTTGGCCGATGAAACCGCATTCCGTGTAGCGCGGTTTACCTATGCCCTAAAAGCGGACCCCAATTTGGACCAGCTTAATGCAGATTTTAAAGACGGCACCATCACCTTATATATGCCAACTTCTTTTGCGCAGGAATGGTATAACACGGAGAAAGTGGGCTTTGAGCATCACTTAAAATTTCATAGTGGCGAACTATTGCACCTATTGATAGAAAAGGATTTTATGTGTATGGATGAATCTACCGAAGATCAATCGGACAATTATCCCAATCCTTCAGCAACCGAAAAAAATGAAACGTGCTAAAAAAAAAGACATTACCGTACATCCGGAAACACCTGCAAAATTAACTGGTCTTACCGTACATAAACCAAAATCGGTTGCTGCCGGTATGCCAGCGGTAATTTCTGCCCTATCACATGTATTTGGTGCTATGGGTGCAAAACGAGGGGTAAAGGCCTTATTGAAGGTAAACCAAAAAGACGGCTTCGATTGTCCGGGATGTGCATGGCCCGACCCGGATGACGAACGCAGTCGTATTGGGGAATACTGCGAAAATGGAGCCAAAGCCATAGCCGAAGAAGCCACGACCAAAAAACTAGATCCCTTATTTTTTTCAAAACACAGCGTGGGCTATTTGGCCTCACTTTCTGACTACGAGATTGGTAAAATGGGCCGTATTGCACAACCCAAGACCGTTGCCGAATAGTAATTTGAATTTTTGGATTTAATTTGGTTGCTTTTTTTGATCAATTTAATTTTTCAGGTTACTTTTTATTCATTTTTTGCTGTTTTTATTGGCTTTAACTGCTTTTTTTGCTTTGTTTTTTT
>JBGTBA010000174.1:0-22328 GCA_041749595.1 Flavobacteriaceae bacterium
TTCAGCTGCCATATTGAAAACTTATCTTCTTTTTTTCAATAGCTGCTCATTGAACTTCTGCTCAAGATATTCATCTGATACATCAGGTTTTCCCAATAGCCAATCATTAATCCTGTCCTTTTCAAAAAAGAGTTTGCGGATTTCCCTATTATCTCCTTTAGGGATTAGATTGAGTCTTGAAAGTTTATAGATGGTACTTTCAGACAGTCCGGTATACAGTACCAGATCCTCCAGATTAAGAACTTTCTTATTAAAAGCCAATAATCCTTTTATTTCTTTTAGTATTTCAATAACAGGTGTGTCCACATTCGTATCGGACATCACATTCATTTGCTCATTCATAGTTTCGTATTTTAGAAATTAATGATGAGTAAAAGGCCTTTTACAATTTTGAATTCGACGGCTAAAATAGCTTGATGATAATGGAAGACACCATAAAAGGGGGCATACACCCTTACTATTTTTAAATACACCCTTTTTACTTAGGAAAGCAAATATCTATCTTATCAGTGAAGTATTTATCAGGATGCTTTCTCAGTCCGTTATTGGATAATTTTTTTGCAGTAACATGTTTTCCGTCCAAAAACAATTTATTGGATTTTTCAAAGGTTGAATATTCAACCCCACATTTTTCCTTGAACTTTTCCAAAACATACCGTAGTTCAACCCAATTCATGGATATGAAGTGAATTTCTGCCTCCGTTTCTTTAAATCTTTGGGTAAGCACCGAGTAAAAATCATCAATAGCGGTTTTTTCTACATCAATTTTCTCGAAGCCTCGAAGAACGTAATAGATGTTATCCAAAACTATACGGTTAAAATTCAAACCAATAGATTCAATTGGTTCTACTGAAGTTTGGTTTTTGGTTTTCCTTTCTTCTAGGGTGATTTGGATAAGTAAATAAAAGATACCAACGCTCAACAGGAAAATAAAAATGAGGGATACATACCAAGGAAAGCCGGCATCATAAATGGAATAGAGGACTATGCCAATAATAATGAAAAATAGAATAATGGCTATGGCAACTTGTGTGTCTTTCAAGTAATACACCGTTTTGATTCGCTTTTTGTTTTTATCTAAAGCGTATAGCCAATCTATTATTTTGTCTATTAGTTTCAAACTTGAAGCGGTATAAGCTTGAACTAAATGTAATAAAAATAAAAATAAAATTGTTGTACCTATGTTGTACCCAAAAAAAGAAAAAGCTTCCCAATCTCTTGAAAAGCTTATCTTTGTTGATGTGGGCCCTACTGGGTTCGAACCAGTGACCCCCTGCTTGTAAGGCAGGTGCTCTGAACCAGCTGAGCTAAGAGCCCGTAAGAGGGTTTTTTTAATTTCAAAAAGAATCCATTTTACAGGAAACGAGTGCAAATATAGGATAGTTTTTCATACCCCAAAAGAAAAAACAAGAAAAGATTACAGTACCTCGGCAACTACAAACGTACTGCCCCCAATATAGATAAAATCATCGGCATCGGCATTTTTCAACGCCATTTTATAGGCGTCCTTTATAGACCTGAACGATCTTCCCTTTAAACCGAATTCCGTTGCTTTTCCCTGTAAAATTGCTATATCCAATCCTCTGGGGATATTGGGTTTGGAAAAATAATAAGTTGCATTTACGGGAAACAGGGGCAAAATGGCTTCCAAATTTTTATCCTTTACAAAACCGAGGACCAAGTGCAGTTTATTAAATTTTTGTTGCCCTATCTGCTCCAACACTATGGCCAAGCCTTCACTATTGTGGGCGGTATCGCACACAACCGTTGGGTTTTGCCGTAGCGTTTGCCATCTTCCCAACAAGCCGGTATTCTCAATAACTCTGGATAACCCGGCCTTTATATGGCCTTCTTCTATTTTAAATCCCCGGAGCTCATCTAAAACACATAGCACTCCCTTGACGTTTTTGGATTGATAATTTCCCGAAAGGGATAAATCATAGCTCTTGGTATTTTGTTCACTTGCGAACGTAATCCTGGATCTGTTTTTGGATGCCGCCGCCATAAAGGTTTTTGCGGTCTCTTCTTGGTATTCGCTTATAACCACTGGTATTTTTGGCTTTATTATACCTGCCTTTTCACCTGCTATCAGTGTTAACGTATCCCCTAAAATATCCACATGATCATACCCGATATTGGTTATCAATGAAACTTCCGGGGTGATGATATTTGTTGAATCCAATCGTCCCCCTAAACCCACTTCAACAATGGCAATATCCACTTTCATTTTGGCAAAATAATCAAATGCCATTTCAACCGTCATTTCAAAAAAAGATAAATTGTTTGTATTGAGGAATGATGTATTCCTTTCGATAAAATTGGTGACAAACCTATGACCAACGGGTTTTCCGTTTATTTTTATACGTTCCCTGAAATCCTTTAAATGTGGAGAGGTGTACAAACCTACTTTGTACCCTGCCTCTTGTAGAATAGAGGCCAGCATATGGCTGCTGGAACCCTTGCCATTGGTGCCGGCCACATGTATGCTTTTGAATCTTTTTTCCGGTTGTCCCAGATGTGCTGAAAAAGCCAGGACATTATCCAACTTGGCGTTATAGGCAGATTTTCCGGTCTGTTGGTACATTGGAAGTTGGGCGTACATCCAATCCAAGGTTTCCTTGTAGGTCATGTTCTATTGGCCCAGTCTAAAATTGACCACCACAAAGCCCACTTGCTGGTTTGGTGCTTTCTCATCCAAGTTCCATTTGTGCATAAAGGCAGTCCTCTTTGCTGGTTCCAAAAGGCAAGGATGGTTATTGGTAGTGCCCTGGACCCCGGGTGTGGCACTGACCACGGAGCCATTTCTGTCCACCACAATTTTTACCACTACTATTCCCTCTTCATTGCATTCTTGTGGTACTTTACCTTTGCTTACCAATGATCTGCCATTCAATCCAAAGCCTCCTGTTCCGGATCCCGTACCCGGACTTCCGTAGTAACTGGTAGCGTATGGATCACCATCGGGCTGGCCCTTATCTCCCGTTTTTTTACCATCTCCCTCACTTCCTGTAGCGGTTCCTTCATTTTTTGGTCCATTAATGAGGCTAGAAAGTGCGTCTGTAGTAGATTTGGAAGGTTTTGGCTCTTCCACCGGTTTTTTTACTTCCTCTTTGGGTTTTGTCTCCACCTTGGGAGTTTCTTTGACTTCCTTCTTTTTTGGGGGTATTACCGGCGCATCCATGTCATCATTCGTCAACACCTTTTCTATTTTTTCCTGTGGGGTTTCCTTAATTACCTCCTCTACCTTCTTTTGTGGCCGTTCTTCTTGCTTAGGGGCTGTCTTTATAGGTTCTTTAGGCTGAAGCTTCCCCGCACCATAATCCATAGTCCCAAAATTAACGGAAATTCCATTTTCTATGGGTGGATCTAAATAGGTAAGGCCAATATAAAAAAGCAACAGCAATAGCGCACTTAACAATAGTGTTGTAAGCGTAAAGGATTTTTTCTTGTGCCTCGTATCTAAGATTGACATTAATTGGGTCGCACCGCCAAAATAACCTTATAATTGTTCCTATTGGCAATATCCATAACGTTTACTGCCTCTTTGATGGCTACGCTCTCTTCCGCCCTAAGAATAATAGTTGGTTTCTCCTGTCCTTGTAGTGCCTTTTTTAATTCGATTTCTATATATGCTCCGTTAATTTTTTGATTGTTCACAAAATACTCCAAATCCTTATTGATGCTTACCGATACGTTTTGGGTATTGGTAGATTTACCCTTTGCCTTTGGCAGCAACAGATCCAATGCATTTGGGGAGTTGGATGTCAACATAAAGAAAACCAACAACAAAAAGACGATATCTGTCATCGATGCCATGCTGAAATCTGGGCTAACTTTATTTCTTCCTTTTAACTTCATGGTTGCTTCTATAACGGTTCGTTCAACAAATCCAAGAAATCAACGGCATTGGCCTCCATTTTGTGCACTACTTTATCCGTCCTGTTCACTAAGTGATTGTATCCTATGTAAGCTATGATCCCTACGACAAGTCCGGCGACCGTGGTGGTCATTGCTGTATATATGCCCGATGCCAAAGAACCCATCTCGGCTTGTCCTCCGCTGCTTGCCATTTGGTGGAAGGCCAAAATCATCCCTATTACGGTACCCAAGAAACCAATCATGGGTGCCGCTCCGGCAACGGTGGCCAACACACTTACGTTCTTCTCTAGCTTATAGACCTCCAAAGTGCCCGCATTCTCAATGGCTGTGTTGATATCGTCCAAAGGTTTTCCTATTCTGGAAATGCCTTTCTCCGTCAATCTCGCTACCGGGGAATCGGTCTGGGCGCACAACAGTTTTGCCGCTTCCAATTTGCCATTTATGATATGGTCCCGTATCTGGTTCATAAAATTCTTGTCTATTTTGGAAGCTGCCTTTATGGCAAAGATCCGCTCAAAATAAATGTAAAGTGCCACAAACAGCATTACGAACAATAGCCCAATGATCACTATACTTGCGGTGCCCCCGTCAAAGATCAGATCAATTACCGAAAGTGTTTTTTCTTCTGATACATCCACTCCCATTTGGGCTTCATCTACCAGACTCTGGAATAATAACATAGTTTCCTTGATTACAGTTGCGTCTATAACGGCGTTTTATCGATTAAATTATACGTTTAAAATAAAATTTCTCATGATTATAAACACTGCGGCACCCGCTAAAAACCCAATCAGTGCCAACCACGCAATCTTCTTAAAATACCAGAAAAAATCTATCTTTTCCATCCCCATGGCCACAACGCCCGCCGCAGAGCCAATAATTAGCATACTGCCCCCTGTACCCGCGGCATAGGCAATAAAATGCCACGCCGGCTCGTCTGTCCCAACTTGGAACATCCCGATACTGGCCGCAACCAAGGGCACATTGTCTATTACCGCTGAGCCCACTCCCAATAACAACACAACAAGGTCTGAGATTTTTGTGGAATGCAATTCTGTTCCCAGTCCCGGCATGGTTTCGTTCAGCATCCCCGCAAAATGGAACAGCATCCCCAAAGATTCCAACGCCGCTACCGCCAATAAAATTCCTAAGAAAAACAGGATACTGGGCAATTCTATTTTAGAAAGTGATTTATGCACGGGGCTAAAATGTGAATGGGCATCATGTTCATCACTTCCCCCATCAACCTCGGAGATACTGAATTTCCTTGAGCTGTATATTTCCGCAAAGGTAGCCACAATGGCCAAGGAAAGCATCATCCCCACGTATGGGGGCAAATGGGTTATTGTTTTGAACACGGGCACAAACACAATGGCCCCCAGTCCTAAATAGAACATTTTAGTGCCGTACTTGGATTTTGGCTTGTCTTCGTCAGCCTTCTCAAAAGCCAGATCCCCTTTAAAAATTGACATTCTGGACGCTATGAACGTGGGCAGTGCGTAACAAAATATAGAGGGCAACAAAACATGTTCTATCAAAACCAAGGCCGTGACCTTGTTGGCTATCCACAGCATAGTGGTGGTAACATCACCGATAGGGGACCAAGCGCCACCGGCATTGGCCGCAATAACGATTATGCCCGCAAACCATAGCCTTAACTCCCTGTCGCCTACCAATTTTTGCAGAATGGTGATCAATACAATGGTCGCCGTAAGGTTATCGATGATGGCGGACAAAAGAAAGCCCAGTGTTGATACGATCCACAGCAATTTTTTCTTGTTCTTTGTTTTTACGTATCCCTTTATGGTAGAGAAGCCATCAAAGTAATCTATGATCTCCACAATGGTCATTGCCCCTAAAAGAAATATTAATATTTCTGAGGTCTTCCCCATATGGTGCAGTAAAATACTTTCCAAAGTTCCTGCTTCAAGTTCCTTTAAATCGAGGTTCACTTCAAATACCGGCATATGGTTAACGGCTATAATTGCCCATAGTAGGGCCATCATGCCCAAGGCCGGTATCAGCTTATCAATCTTTAGATTGTGTTCAAGGGTGATGGCCAGATAGCCCAGGACAAATACAATGATAATGATGGTTTCCATAAGAAGTCGGTTTAATTTATATTAATTGTTTCAACGCAATTTCAAATCCTGTTGTGCTCAAGTTGGTTTTTGATGGATTTTGCTTAAAGATATTGAAAATAGCCTTTCGAATAGTGTTGGACGTATCTTTAAAAATCAATTCATCATCCATGGCTACCCTTCCTTCCATAAAATAAGCAAAAACACGGGCCATGCCACAGTTTGATATAAAATCCGGGATTAGGCTAACACGCTCATCCGTATATTCCATAATGGGGCCAAAGAAAATTTCCTTATCCGCAAAAGGGACATTGGCACCACATGTAATCACCTCCAAACCCGTATCTATCATCATGGCTATCTGTTCTTTTGTAATCAGGCGAGAGGCCGCGCAAGGCGCAAAAATATCGGTTGGTAAATTCCAGATACGTTCATTGATCTCCTCAAAGGGGACCATGTGGTCCGCAACAAGGATGTTTCCCTTTTTTCCCAGGTAAAGTGTGGTTATTTCTTTAAATGAAAAACCATCTTCTTTGATGATACCCCCTGCCCTATCTATTATACCCACTATTTTTACTCCCATTTGCGCCAAATAAAAGGCCGCGGCGGCACCTACATTTCCAAAACCCTGCACTATTGCCCTCTTTCCCAGAACGGAGCCTCCATAGATGTCATAATAATGTCTTACCGATTCTGCAACCCCATACCCTGTAATCATGTCCGCTACCGTATATTTGCGCCCAACGTTTGGTGAGTATTCATTGCTTTCCAACACTTTTATTACCCCGAGTCTCAGCTGGCCTATACGGTTTATCTTATCTGCTTCCGTAGGCTTAAAATGTCCATTGAAAACCCCTTCCTGCGGGTGCCATACCCCTGCATCTTCCGTTATTGGGATCACTTCGTGGATTTCATCCACGTTTAAATCGCCCCCGGTCCCATAATAACTTTTCAATAAGGGCGCAACCGCATGGTACCAACGTTCCAAAACACCTTTTTTCCTCGGATCCAAGGGGTTAAAGTTGATACCCGATTTGGCTCCTCCTATAGGCGGTCCCGACACCGTGAATTTTACCTCCATGGTTTTCGCCAAGGACAAAACCTCATTTAGATCCAGCCCCTCGCGCATTCGTGTGCCCCCTCCGGCGGCACCGCCCCGCAACGAATTTATGACCGCCCAGCCCTCGGCCTCCGTTTCCGGATCTTTCCAGTTAAAGACAATTTCCGGTTGTTTATTCTCGTATAAATTAAGTAATTCTTTCATTAAGCGCCCACTTTAAAAACCATTGGCAATTTTTTTTATGACCAATATTGCCTTAACCCCGTTCGTTGTATAAATTTCAAAGTTCGCCGCTGTCGCAATAATTTTGTTTTTGAACATCTTACATGCGTCCAAACAAATATAAAAATATTGAATTGGTTTTGAAGTATTTCTATAGGGTACTTAAATTATTTTACTGCATAACCCAAATAGGCAACCAGAATGTTGGTAAGTCGGAAACCATTTTCCCGGTATAAACCTATATTTGTAGCATTAATTTTACTACAAAAACCATATTATGGACTTTACACTTTCCGAAGAACAGCTATTGATTCAAAAAGCAGCCAGGGATTTTGCCCAAAACGAATTGCTTCCTGAGGTTATAGAAAGGGACGATGCCCAAAAATTCCCAACACAACAGGTAAAAAAAATGGGGGAACTTGGCTTTATGGGAATGATGGTAGATCCGAAATATGGCGGCAGTGGGCTAAATACCCTTTCTTATGTCCTGGTTATGGAAGAACTCTCCAAAATTGATGCCTCCGCATCTGTTATTGTGTCCGTTAACAACTCATTGGTGTGCTGGGGGCTTGAAAATTATGGAACGGAAGAACAAAAACAAAAATACCTCACAAGATTGGCCTCGGGGGAAATCATTGGTGCTTTCTGTCTTTCAGAGCCTGAGGCCGGAAGCGATGCAACATCCCAAAAAACAACGGCAATGGACATGGGGGACCATTATATATTGAATGGAACCAAAAACTGGATCACAAACGGAAATTCGGCCTCTGTGTATTTGGTCATAGCGCAAACCAACCCCGATCTGTACCACAGAGGGATAAATGCGCTTATTGTGGAAAAAGGTACGCCCGGCTTTGAAATTGGCCCTAAGGAAAATAAATTGGGTATTCGGGGAAGCGATACCCATTCCCTGATTTTCAATGATGTAAGGGTCCCAAAAGAAAATCGGATCGGAGAAAATGGATTTGGGTTTAAATTTGCCATGAAAACCTTGGCGGGAGGTAGGATAGGTATAGCTGCCCAAGCTTTGGGAATCGCTGCCGGAGCCTATGAATTGGCAAAAAAATATGCAAAAGAAAGAAAGTCGTTTGGCACAGAAATAGCAAACCACCAAGCCATAGCCTTTAAATTGGCCGATATGCACACCCAAATCGAGGCAGCACGTTACCTGGTCTACAAAGCGGCGTGCGATAAAGACAATGGAACAAATTATGACCTTTCCAGTGCCATGGCAAAGCTTTACGCTTCACAAGTAGCCATGGACACCACTATAGAGGCAGTTCAAATCCATGGAGGGAATGGATTTGTCAAAGACTATCACGTAGAAAGGATGATGCGGGATGCAAAGATTACCCAAATCTATGAAGGGACTTCCGAAATACAGAAAATAGTCATTTCCCGAAGTATCTTGGACAAATAGATTTCTCTTTTCCCCAATATGCACATCCCCATTGAAAAACAAGGTTGTAGCCCAAATAATTATCATTTATTCTGTTATGCCGCTATTACCAATAGGTGTTTTATGTTATTTTACATTTTTTTTGGTTACATACCCCAGCAACAGGAGGGTTATCTACATAAAGTTTGGTAATTTTGCCATAATCTTAAATTAACATACGTAAATATTTACATATAAAGGTTTTTTAACGTTTTATGACAAACGTTGGTTTTTTTATTGATAATCTTTTTAATCAATGCATATTCTTTAAATAAAATAATATTTTTGAGGAAATACCATAATTTATGAAGTTGAAAAAGCAAGGGTTGTACCTACCGGAATTTGAACATGACAATTGTGGGGCAGGGTTTATCTGTAGCCTTAAGGGAAAGAAATCCAATGACATTATCCACAAGGCACTGGAAATATTGGAAAAACTTGAGCATAGGGGCGCCGTTAGTTCGGACGGAAAAACCGGGGATGGTGCCGGTATCTTAATTGACGTTCCCCATGATTTCTTCCAAGACGTATGCGATTTTAAACTGCCAAAGCCCGGATCTTATGCCGTTGGAAATGTTTTCCTGCCCCAAAAAGAGAACCAGAGAAACTATTGCATAGCTGTGTTTGAGGAAAATATTAAAAAACAAGGTCTTAAATTATTGGGCTGGAGGGATGTTCCCGTAAACAAGGACGTTCCCGGTAGAATTGCGTCCGAAACAGAGCCCTTTGTAAAGCAGCTTTTTGTTGCAAAGGAAAATGATGGGCAAGACTACTTTAATTTTAATTTGAAACTCTTTATCGCCCGAAAAGTATCGGAACATACCGTAATAAATTCAAAACTATCGGAGAGCAATTTTTTTTATGTCTCCAGTCTATCCACCAAGATCATTATTTTCAAAGGCTTATTAATGCCCGAAGACATCAGTCGCTATTATGAAGACCTAATGGACTCCAGAGTGGTCACCAGACTGGCCTTGGTACATCAACGATTTTCAACCAACACCTTCCCAACCTGGGATTTGGCCCAACCTTTTAGGTATATGTGCCATAACGGGGAGATAAACACGCTTCGTGGAAACATTTCAAGGATGCGTTCCAGGGAGGAACTTTTGAAGAGCGATCTTTTCGGGGATGAAATAAAAAATATTCTCCCCATAGTCCTGCCGGGAAAATCAGACTCCGCCACCATGGACATGATCGTGGAATTATTGCTGATGACGGGCAGGTCCCTTCCTGAGGTGATGATGATCTTGGTACCAGAGGCATGGGAGAAAAACCCGGACATGTCCGAGGCAAAACGGTCTTTCTATGAATACAGCTCGTGCATGATGGAGCCTTGGGACGGCCCGGCATCCATTCCATTTACAGATGGCAATTACATTGGGGCTGTTTTGGATAGAAACGGATTAAGGCCCTCCCGATACTCGGTAACCAAGGATGGCTATGTAATTATGTCATCCGAAACGGGAGTTGTGGAATTGGCACCGGAAAACATAGCGTTTCACGGAAGGTTGGAACCGGGCAAAATGTTTTTGGTGAACATGGAGGAAGGGCGTATTGTAAATGATGAGGAAATAAAGGAAGAAATTGCGCAAAGGCATCCCTATAAAAAGTGGTTGGACAAAAATTTGGTCCATCTTAGGGACATTCCTTATAATGATTGCCCTCTTTTTCTCAATGAGGCTTCCTTGGCAAAAAGAAAATCGGTTTTCGGGTACACTTTGGAAGATATCAACACCATCATCCTTCCCATGGGCAAAACCGCAAAAGAACCTATTGGTTCTATGGGATCGGATACCCCACTTGCCGTTTTGTCCGAACGACCACAATTAATCTATAACTATTTTAAGCAATTGTTCGCCCAGGTCACCAATCCACCTTTGGACGGTATTCGGGAAGAGTTAATAACGGACATAAGCCTAACCCTTGGCAGTGATCACAATATTTTTGATTTTACTGAGCTGCACTGTCGAAAATTAAAGATCCAAAACCCCGTAATTTCCAAGGAGGATTTGGACAAGATCAAAAATTACGATGCAAGCCCGGATTATAAGGTGGTCAGCATACCTATATTGTACGACATTGCAAGAGGGTACAACGCATTGGAGGAAGGTTTGGATGCCGTTCTGGACCAAGCATCCATGGCCATTGACGAGGGAGCCAACATTATCATCCTATCAGATAGGAATGTCAACAAAGAAAAGGCCCCCATACCTGCTTTATTGGCGTGTTCCTATGTCAACAGCGGTCTACATCGGTTAAAGAAAAGATCAAAACTAAGTGTTATCGTAGAATCCGCAGAGCCTCGTGAAGTGCATCATTTTGCCCTACTTTTTGGGTTCGGGGCCAGTGCCATCAACCCTTATTTGGTAAATGAAATCATAGGGGAACAGTTGGAAGAGAACAATATTACCGATTGTACTTTTGAAGAGGCCATTAAAAACTACAACAAGGCCATTGGCAAAGGGGTATTGAAAGTAATGAACAAGATAGGGATATCGACCCTAAACTCCTACAGGGGCTCCCAATTGTTCGAATGTATCGGAATCAACACCAAAGTGGTGGATAAATATTTCCCCAACACACCCACAAGGATCCAGGGCATTGACCTTTACCAAATTGAAAAAGAAATTGCCAAAAGGCACCAAAAGGCATTTGCGTCGCAAGAAGTCGCGGCAAACTTGGAATTGGAAATAGGAGGCGAATATCGTTGGAGAAGGGATGGGGAGAAGCATCTGTTCAATCCATTGACCATTGCAAAACTCCAGCAATCAGTGCGCAACAACGAGCCGGAATCCTATAAGGAATTTGCCGATATGGTGAATGAGCAATCCAAGAACCTCATGACCATTCGCGGACTGTTCGAATTTTCAAACTATGACCCTATTCCAATAGAAGATGTTGAGCCTTGGACGGAAATTGTAAAACGCTTTAAAACAGGTGCCATGTCTTATGGTTCCATAAGTAAAGAAGCGCACGAAAATCTGGCCATTGCCATGAACCGCATAGGGGGCAAGAGCAACTCCGGTGAGGGTGGTGAAGATGCCGAACGGTTTTACAGGAACCAAAATGGCGATTGGAAAAATAGTGCCATCAAACAAGTGGCATCAGGTAGGTTTGGGGTTACATCTAACTATCTAACAAACGCCAAGGAAATACAGATAAAAATGGCCCAAGGGGCAAAACCTGGTGAAGGAGGACAGCTTCCCGGACCCAAGGTGAATCAGTTTATCGCAAAAACAAGGAATTCAACACCCTATGTTGGATTGATTTCCCCCCCTCCCCATCACGATATCTATTCCATTGAAGACCTATCACAATTGATTTTTGATTTAAAATCTGCAAACCGTGAGGCAAGGATCAATGTAAAATTGGTCTCCGAAGTTGGGGTGGGAACCGTCGCGGCCGGAGTCTCGAAAGCCAAAGCAGATGTCATTTTAATTTCGGGCCACGATGGTGGCACGGGCGCATCACCGTTAACTTCCCTAAAGCATGCAGGCCTGCCTTGGGAACTAGGAATCGCCGAGGCACAACAGACATTGGTGTTAAACGACCTAAGGAATAGAGTTGTACTGGAATGCGACGGGCAATTAAAAACAGGTAGGGATGTGGCCATAGCATGTCTTCTGGGCGCCGAAGAGTTTGGTTTTGCAACCGCACCTTTGGTTGCATCGGGTTGCATCATGATGCGCGTTTGCCATTTAAACACCTGTCCCGTAGGCATAGCCACCCAGGATCCGGAATTGCGTAAAAAATTCAAGGGAAAACCAGAACACGTAGTCAACTATATGTATTTTGTAGCACAAGAACTACGGGAAATCATGGCAAAATTAGGCTTTAGGACCATTAATGAAATGGTGGGACAAGTCCAAAAATTGGATCATAAAAAGGCTGTAGAACATTATAAAGCGGAGGGGATTGATCTAACTCCAATATTATATCAAGTAGATGTTCCTGCTGGAACCAAATTCTACAATACCCAAGAACAGAAGCATGACATTGATAAATCAATTGAGTTTGAAATTATCGCCAAAGCACATCCCGCAATTTTCCGAAAAGAAAAAATAGCCTTGGATTTTCCCATTCATAATACAGATAGATCGGTTGGGGCGATTACCAGTAACGAAATTTCAAAGATCTATGGTGCGGAAGGGTTACCTGAGAACACTCTGAAAATTAATTTCACAGGTTCGGCAGGGCAAAGTTTTGGGGCCTTTGCCACAAAGGGTTTAACGATGATCGTCAACGGAAACACCAATGATTACTTGGGAAAAGGACTTTCCGGAGCCAAATTGATAATCAAAGTACCTTATAAATCTACTTTAAAACCAGAAGAAAATGTGATTACAGGTAACGTTGTCCTATATGGGGCCACCTCTGGGGAAGCCTATATCAACGGAAAGGCCGGAGAACGTTTCTGCGTCCGTAATTCAGGGGCAAAAGCTGTTGTAGAAGGTATAGGTGATCATGGCTGTGAATACATGACGGGTGGAGTTGCCGTTATCCTTGGCGAGGTTGGAAGAAATTTTGGCGCGGGAATGAGCGGTGGGATCGCCTATGTTTTTGATGAGAAAAAAACTTTTGAGAGAAAATGTAACACCGAGGATTTAAATCTGCTGCCAATTGACGAAGCTGTCGATGTTGTGCAATTAAGGGGGCTTATAGAAAATCACTATAATGCCACGTTAAGCCCACTGGCACAGCGTATATTGGAAAATTGGGAGGAAAGCCTGCCAAAATTCATCAAGGTGTTTCCGGAAGAATATCGTCAGGCATTGATTCGTTTGGAAAAAGAAAAATTGGAAACTATTTAAATCGAAACATATGGGAAAGATAACAGGGTTTTTGGAATTCGATAGAAAAGTGGAAGACTATGCCCCAGTGGAAGAACGTATAAAAAATTTCAAGGAGTTTACACTCCCTATGAAAGAAAAGGAGCTGAAAGAACAAGGAGCCCGTTGTATGGACTGTGGTATTCCCTTTTGCCATAGCGGTTGTCCCCTCGGAAACTTAATCCCCGATTTTAACGATGCCGTGTATCAGGCCAAATGGGAAAAGGCTTCGGAAATACTGCACTCAACCAATAATTTCCCGGAATTTACGGGAAGGCTATGTCCCGCGCCTTGCGAGGAGGCATGCGTACTAGGTATAAATGAAGATCCGGTATCCATAGAGAATATTGAAAAAAACATCGTTGAGACCGCATTTAAAAATGGTTGGATCATGGCAAAACCCCCTGCTAAACGTACCGGAAAAAAAATTGCCGTTATAGGCTCTGGCCCGGCTGGTCTTGCTGCCGCACAACAACTAAACAGAGCCGGGCATTTAGTGACGGTTTTTGAACGAGATGAAAAACCGGGTGGTCTATTACGCTATGGTATCCCTGATTTTAAAATGGAAAAGCACATCATCGATAGGCGATTAAAAATTTTGGAAGAAGAAGGCATCGTATTTAAAAACGGGATACACGTGGGGGTGGATGTTAAGTCCGAAGAAATCCAGAACAGTTACGATGCCATGGTTTTAAGTGGTGGAGCTACCATTAGTAGAGGACTGCCAATTAAAGGATCCAACCTTAAAGGAGTAGTACAGGCGATGGATTTTTTAGGCCAAAACAACCGTAGAGTCGATGGGATTAGTTATTTGGGTGAAGAAATAAAGGCCACCGGAAAAGATGTTGTTGTTATAGGTGGTGGTGATACCGGATCTGATTGTATTGGCACCTCATTTAGACAGGGGGCTACTTCCGTTTCTAATTTTGAGATAATGGGCAAAGGTACCGTGGAAAGACCTGAAGATCAACCTTGGCCTTTTTGGCCAATGCGCCTAAGAACCAGCTCTTCACACAAAGAAGGGGCTGAGCGTTTTTTTAGCATCTCTACCAAAGAGTTTATTGGCGATACGGAAGGAAATCTAAAAGGATTGATCACCACCGAAGTCGAATGGATCAATGAACCGGGAAAACGTCCTATTTTAAAGGAAATCCAAGGCACGGAAAAAACCTGGAAGTGCGAACTTGCATTATTGGCACTTGGCTTTACAGGATCGGAAACGACCATTGCAGATCAATTAGGTCTGGAGATAGATCCAAGAACCAATATTAAGGCCTCCATTAAAAATTATATGACCAATGTTCCCGGAGTCTTTGTTGCAGGAGACCAACGCAGAGGACAAAGCTTAATTGTTTGGGCCATATCGGAAGGTCGTCAAGCAGCATTTTATGTAGATACCTATCTTATGGGGAAATCCAATCTACCACTAAAAGGTGAAGGGGATTTACCGAGAATATAATGGTTAGGGACTGCCTCGCCATGGATTAAACCAGTGCGATTTTTTATTAGGCCATCAAATTTGGCTTTTCCACTTAGCTATCATATTTTTGATATCCCCGCCTCCTTTAATGGCAACGAGTATGGTAACAACAATATACCATACAAGGATAAGTGCGCATAAGACCGACCAAAACCAATGTTCCATAATTATGTCTTTTTAATGAATGGCTTCAATTTGGAGCCTAAAACCATAGCCAAGGCAGCAGCAAAATATGTTGTCACACCAAATTTATAGGGGCCTATTTTTAGTATGTCCAGTTGTGTGGCATCGACTTCCTGTAAAACAAGATACAAAATAGGAATTATGCCCCCTACGAATATAGCAGCGATAGCCCCCCAGTTATTGGCTGGTCTCCAGTAGCAAGCGGCTATCAACAGCACACTCATACTTGAAAGATAAATGGTGCCCGTTACTTGTAGATACACCCATAAATCGCCCTTTAGAGGATACCAAAGACCATATAACAACAAAAACACCCCGATAGCTCCAATTAAAATGCGGTTCCATAGCAGTCCTTTTTTATTGGACCACAGGCCTTTATGAATGGGCCTCATGATGTCATTGTAGATTACGGAACTCCATGCGATCATATAGGATGAGTTGGTAGACATATCGGCCGCAAGCATTGCAGAGACCAAAATTCCGATCAATCCTACGGGCAATACGGTTGCCAATAGATTTGGCATAGCCATGATTACCTCTCCTCCGGTAAATATATCCGAACCAAAATAGTGTAGTGCCGCTATTCCCAATATTGCGGGCACTGCAAACCTCACAATTAGAAATGGGGAGGTACCTATAAAAATACGTTTTGCGGTTGTGGTATCCTTGGCCGATAATACCCTTGATATTATAGTCTGCCAAGTAAGTATTGAAGCAAAGGCCGTCAGAACATCGAGTAAAATCCTTTCCAAGCCGTAGGTTTCACTTGCAAAAGGATTATAGGCCGATGGCCCCAGAAGTCGATCAACACTTCCGAGTAAATCAATCCAGCCAAATTTTACAACAAGCAATAGTACCACGATAATCAGTCCAATGCTCATGACCACAAATTGGATATAATCCGTTATGAACACGGATATCATTCCACCAAGTATGGTGTAAACGGCAACACCCAGAAGAATCAAGGTCATCACGATTTCCAGATAACCCATTTCAAATCCGCATACTACCGTCAAAAAAATTCCAGCCTGTCTTAGAAATACCCCCATGTTCAGTAATCCGCCTAAAACAATAACCACCCCACTGGCCCAACGTACTTTCGTGCCAAATTTATCTTCAAACAATTCAGGTAGGGTTGTCACTTCCCTATCTCGTAAGGGTTTAACACAAAATCCTGTCCAACCCACTACGAACATCGCGAATGCGAGTGCTATACCCGGGGTAATTCCGGCGAATCCATATTTATATCCCAGTTCGGCATTTGCCATGCAGGTCGCAATGCCAAATTCAGTGGCCGCCAAGGAGGCAATTCCCAAATACAGATTTACGCTTCTGCCAGCTAGCAAAAAATCGTTTAAATTCTTCACGTATCTCCTTACCCATAAACCGGCCGTTATCGTACCTGCCAAATACACTATCACAATAACCCCATCAATCAAGAAATGGAAATTGGTCATTAATTTAAGTGTCTAATAAATCGTTAACGATACCTTGCAGGCCCTTGGTAACCAATGCCGTAATACGTTCACCTTTTTCCTTTGAGGCATACGTTGGATCTCCATAGACCCCATTGGAAGTCGTTTCCATTATTGAGCGATACATGGAAACCTTGGGAGGATGAAGTAGGTCTCCCGTTGCCCAAGAAAAAGTGTCCGAATGTGCTCCTTTTTCCAATTTGTCCAATTGCACAAGATGTGGGGCAATATGCAATAGTAAGGAGGTTTCAAATTCCCCGGCATGGCCTGTGCCATTAGGACCGCTCTCATTCAATTCGGTAAAAGAGGCACCTCCCAGCTTCCACCATGTAACCAAGATAATTTTTATATTGGAAAAGCGATAGCCCAATTTTTCTACCAAAACTTGACCCACACCCTGATTTCCACCATGACTGTTCAATAAAACAACATGCTTAAAACCATGCCTGACCACCGAGGATACGATATCCTCTACTTGAAGTAAGAATGTATCATGGCGCAGGGTCAACGAACCCGAAAAATCCATATGGTGATCGGAACAACCAATACCTATGGCGGGCAACATCAATACCTTATCGGGTATTTGTTCATGCAGGGTTCGGGCAAAATGCTCACCGATCAAACGATCCGTGGCCAAGGGCAAATGTGGCCCATGCTGCTCGGTTGCGGCCAATACCAAAATCAAAGGAATTTTTTTGTCCAGTTCTGCTATTTGAATCGTAGTTAGCTCGTCGTATATCATTAGCTTAGTTTTTAACGGCCCACATTTCCACTTCGACCAATAGGGTCATTAGCAAACCTGATTCCACGACCGTGCGCACAGGTTTTGGGTCTTGAAAATAATTTTTGTACACCTCGTTGAACCTCGGCCATTCGGCAAGGTCTTTAATAAAAACATTTACTTTGAACACATCTTGCAAAGAACATCCTGCAGAAACCAACTGATTACTGCAATTATCCAGGGTATAGGCCGTTTGTTCTTCAATAGTATCCCCTATGACATTGCCTTCTTTATCAATTGCTGCCTGACCAGAAATAACGACCAATTTACCGGGATTGATTTCAAGAACCGGCGAGTAAGGTCCAGCGGTCTTGTGCTGCCCGGCATTTTCCGGTAATTTTTTACCTATCATGGATGCGGTATTTATTTCTTTTGGCAGTAAGGGCATATAGCCCGTAAAACCGATTATTTTCCAGACACCTTCAATTTTTCTACAGACATAAAGAGTCTGCCAATCGGTATGGATCTCCCCGCCATCTCTCCTTTTCATAGAGCCAAAGAACTTTTTATGTAAAAACGAAACATCCCCTTTTATTTCGATATCCTGCAAGACGGTTACCCGATGAAAAGCATCTTCCTTATCCTCGACCAAATCGATTTGAGAAAATTCCTTTGCCTGCTTCAACCATTCCTCCTTATACGATTTCAAATCAGGATATTTGAGTTCCCATTTATCCACATTGGATTGCTTTCCTGCATCTATGCCCAAAAAAACCTCCGATGCGAAGTCGTTCGCCACCATATTCCAGTCTTGGGCCACAAAAGCTTCAATATCCCTATGTACCAACATCTCCCACAGGTACTCCCTCTCATCATCTTGAAAAAATGGGTTCTTCTTCATAGTTTGAGTTCTTTTTGATTTAACCGATAGTGTTTTATGGCATCCCTGTCAGGTTCTATGCCTAATCCTTTTCCTTTGGGCAAATGCACGAATGGAGGTTCCATTATAAGGGGTTCCTTCAACAAATCGTGTTCCCGGATCAATCTTCCAAAAATATCGCTTGGCCATATACAGGATTCCGCCGCCGCTGCCGAATGTACGTACATGGTTTCTAGAATGCCGAGATCAATTTCGGAGCCATGCCAACAAGGGAGTTCTGCTGCCGAAGCAATATGATCCAAACGCTGAAAGTTTGCTAGTCCACAATTAAAATTAAACCCATCTACCGCTTCTTGTTGAATCGCCTGAATACTATCCTTGATCCGCTGACCATGAAGTATATAGGGCAGAGAAACATGCAGTACAATGGGAATGGAACTAAAGGTTCTTAATTTTGCATATTCGGGCAACTGCCATCTCGAGATGGGGTCTTCGAGACAAAGTACATTTCCCACTTTCGACAAGCCATCTAAACGTTTTCTTGTTTCGTAGGCATAGTCCCAACGTTCATTGGGGTCAAGTATGATTTGCATGCCAGGTGCCGCATCTGCTATCGTTTGGCACCAACCTACCACATCATCCTCAAGATCGGTCTTGAATTTAAGACAATCGTACCCCATTTGCTGAAATTTAATTGCCAAGCCTGCAATTTCCTCCGTTCGGCGATGACTGGACCATGCTCCTATTTTTACCTTTTCCTTAATGGCTCCGCCCAATAAATCGACTACCCTTACATCCTTCAGTCTAGCATAGGCATCCCAAATGGCACATTCAAATCCATCATATTCCCTGCTAAAAACAAAAGGTAATTTTTGAAGCACTAAGGTTTCTATATCCGCTCCCAACAATATCCGACAAATGTCCTCTACCGTTTGCCAATTATGGCCACGGTACAACTCGCCCCATCCGATTATGCCATTGCCCAGCTCGAGCTCTACCAACAGTTTGGGAATTTCATCAAACTGAACGCTCCAACCTGCCTTGGCCCCTACGGGGAGTTTGTGCAATGGTTTATTGATTCCCTTACTTTCAATGGTTCCCGCATGCGTTGGCACTTTTACCTCATACAGGTGAATGCGCACTATTTTCATATATTTTTCTTATCAATAAAACTATTAGCGTACAACAAATTGGTAAATCCGGCATCCACCTTAAGTGTTTGCCCTGTAACGGATCTAGCGAGATCCGACAAGAGAAACACTACGGCATTACCGCAATCACGAGCAGTTATCATTTGTCTTAGACTTTGATACTCATCTTTTTGTTCTTTTTCCCATTGTTTGGGGTCGTCGGACCAAGATGCTACCGCACTCCTATTTTGCTCGGAATCAACATACCCTGGGGCCACGGCATTACATCGAATTCCCAATTCCCCAAGTTCTACCGACATCCCGCGAGTGAGTCCCTCCACTGCAGATTTGGCGCTTGAATAAATGGCGTGGTTCGGGGTGGTCTTATGGGCATGTACCGATGAAATATTTACCAAATGACCCACTTCATCATGAGCAATAAGCTGCTTGGCAAATGCTTTTGTCATAAGCCATACACCCTTTACATCTATATTGTATAAAAGATCAAATTCCGATTCGTCCACTTCATGTGCTCTTTTTCGCAATCCCACTCCGGCATTATTCACCAAGCCATGAATTACACCATACCGTTCTTTAATAGAAGCGAATATTCGATCAACGTCTTTTGGGTTACAAATATCACCCGGAGCCGCAATGGCGTTTGGATACCTCTGAACAGCCTTATTTGTTTTTTCGATATCCAGGTCATTGATAATAAGTTGGCCACCACATTCCGCAATCGCCTCACAAATTCCGGCACCTACGCCAACACCGGCACCTCCAGTTACCAAATATCTTTTTCCAGTAAAGTCTAAATGCAGCATAATAGTTAATTTAGTTTTTAGAGGTCACTATTTAAACACATACAATTTATTTTTTTAAGAACTTGCTTAAATAGAGTTTTCAAACTAATTCCGAAATCCAGCTACATAATTCCATATTTTGCAAATGCCTCACATGCGGTCATACCTTGCTTTATTGCCTTTTGGACAATTCTTTCGCCTTTCGCCTTTTCCAATGCTGCCTTAATCACTTCTTTTTCAATTTTTTTCGGAATAATACACACCCCATCCATATCGCCAAAAACGATATTGCCAGGATCTATCCATACCCCATTTATTTCCAATGGTATCCTGAAATCGATTACCTTTCCTCTGGGACCTTGATCTTGGGCATACTTCCCGTACGAGAAAGTAGGAAAATTAAGTTCAAGAATACCCTTGGTGTCCCGAGAATAACCATCGACCACAGCTCCTGATGCTCCGCATTTCATCGCTCTACAGCTCATCAACTCGCCCCAAAGTGCATAAGTCGGAGATGAGCCTGTACAAATGTACACCTCGTTCTTTTTTAGATCATCCAACGCCTCCAACATTAGTCCGAACCGTTTTGAAGTTACCGGATTATTCCCGCTTTGGGAAATTTCCCCAAAGCAATCCGCCTCCAAAACCGGCATGGCCCTTCCCACAACGATCATATTCGGGACAAGGGGTTGAATACGTGGTGGTAAAAACTGATGTAGATATCCCATTTTATCCATTACGTCCCCAATTACCGCTGAAAATAATTCCGTTTTCATTATGGCAAACAATTCATCGTCGTTGGTCCAATTCATTTTTTATCAATTAGTACATTACTCTGTTAAAAAAATAATGAATTCGAAAAAATCTTTAATACTACAAAATTGGACTATAAATTATTAAAATTCTACTATAAATTCCACCCAAACCAATACAAAACCCGCTAGTAATGGTTTAATTACCTTTAATAGTTGACCAAACGTATATTGTTTTGGTTTAATATATCTATATTTAATTGATGCTATTTATGAACCATGAAACCAAAACTTGTCAATAGAGGTGCTTTCCTAAACAAATCTTTTAGCGTAAGTTGTCTTGAAGGTCAAAACTTTTTTAAAGTATGGCACTATCATCCCGAATTGGAATTGGTTGTTATTTTGGAGAGCGAGGGCACGCAGTTTGTCGGAGATAGTATTGAGAAGTTTCAATCAGGCGATGTATTGCTCCTCGGCAAAAATGTTCCACATCTTCTGCTAAACGATTCCATCTATTTTGAAATGAGATCCAGTCTAGCCGCCCGTGCCGTTGTCATTAATTTTGAGCAGTATTTTTTAGGAAATACTTTTTTATCATTACCCGAAATGAAGCATATCCATAAACTATTGGAACGCTCCAAACAAGGGATAAAATTCCAGGGTACTTCTAGAATGTTAGCCAAGAAAATCATTAAAAAAATCGTGCCCCTTGGCGATTTTGATCGCATGCTAGAACTTATTAAACTCCTGGGTATACTGGCCGAAACTTCCGAATATAGATTACTTACCAGTACAGGGTTTTCTGATTCCTTGAATAGCCCTGAGACTAACAAAATGGGGGAAATATATGCTTACATAATGAATAATTTCGATAAAAGCCTAAGCTTGCAAAAAATCGCTAAAATTGTTCATATGAACCCTAAATCCTTTTCCCGCTTCTTTAAGAAAAATACTAAAAAAAATTTCACAAGATATGTTAATGAAGTACGCATTGGGTATGCCTGTAAATTACTTCTTGAAAAAAAACTGAACATCTCCGAAATAGCCTATGAAATAGGTTTTAATAATATTTCACATTTTAATCGACAGTTCAGAAGTATTAAAGGGCATTCCCCAAAAGAGTATGTAAAAGGGCATGATAATTAGGGATCCCTTTATCCTCAACGACCACCCATATCATTAAAAACAAAAAGGCCCCTTACATTGCTGTAAAGGGCCTTCAAAAAAAGGCGGCGACCTACTCTCCCACCTAGTGGCAGTACCATCGGCGCAGACGGGCTTAACTTCCCTGTTCGGAATGGTAAGGGGTGGGCCCCGTCGCCATGGCCACCCTAAAAATTTAGTCTTATACCGCTACGCTCTTGGCAGGGGTGTTTGACCTTCCATCACTTG
>JBGTBA010000175.1:0-18434 GCA_041749595.1 Flavobacteriaceae bacterium
CGTATACGGCGGTTCGTAATCCATCACTCCAAGGCTCTTTTCACCCTTGAAACTATCCCCTAGTTTAAGCATAGGCTATGAATCATCATTCCTATGCGAATTTTAAAGAGGATTACGTTCGGTCCTTCGTCGCTTGTGAGACCTCTGATTCTAACATCAGCTCGTTTCCGGCAACTACTATGACCTCTGCTTACTTCTCCATTTAGCTACACGTAGCTTTGGAGACCTCCCCAGGTAATGGCATCTTCTTTCCCCCGATTCCTGCCGTATCTACATTAATGCATCTTTTGTACTCCTTGGGCGTTACCATGATGTGCTTGCTTACCCATGCATAAATGCCTCTTATACGGTTCCTGCTTGGTTTATCCTGAGCCGAAGGGTCAGTACCGGGTTTTGTAGTCGGTATTTGCTCATTATTCAATCGCAAATAACCTTCAGTCCCAGCTTCACAACTGGCAACCTTGCGACTTACTAATGGTTCAAAGAGCCTGTCCTGAGCCCAGTCGAAGGGTTACCCCTGCCCATAAGGGACTTGCACCCTCTAGATTAATTATTTATCTTCCGATAAATAAAAGATGCCCATGCTGGGCACACACAGCACCTACACGCAAGCAGAGGTTTCGTGCTTCGTAGGACAGGAAAGTGCTAAATTTGAAGTTGAGTTCTTCGTAGGAAGTTCAGTGGTAAAAATCCCCGCCTGCGTATAGCTGAGAACCGTTGCGACATACTAAAACAGACCGTAAAAAGAAAGATTGTAATCAAAATATTGTAAATTTACAATATGAACAAAACTGAAAAAATTGAATTGAACTTTATAGTGGATAAGTTAACAAACTCAATCCAGAATACTATATCTGGAGACAGTTTTCCAACGGAAATTGCGCGATTCAAAATAAAAGACAGTAAGCAAACGACTAAAAAAAATAGATGGAACTTTGATTGGAAATCAGAACTCAATAACGATTTGAACGAAGTTTACAAACTTACAATTGTACACAATACAGATATAATCCAAGGACTTTTAAGTGTCAGAAAAGAAGCAGACCATATTTTTATGAATTTGCTTGAAAATGCGCCATTTAACATTGGCAATAACAAACTTTATGAAGGAGTTGCAGGAAATCTTGTAGCCTATGCGTGCAGATTATCATTTCAATACGGTTTTGAGGGTTTTGTGGCATTCACTGCCAAAACAAAACTCATTGAGCATTATGAAAAAACACTAGGAGCATATCATTTCGGAGGACATAAAATGATTATTCCAACTGACGCATCAAAAATACTTGTGCAAAAATATTTTAAAACATAAAATTATGGGACATATAAAAGAACCTAAAGGAGTTGATTTTGTAATACAAAGCGAACCTTTAACAGAGAAAGATAGAAAAGAAATAAGTAAGTTCATTGCTGACTATAAAGCTAAAAGCAAACGAAAAAGAACATCTAAACCAAAACAGACTGCATAAAAAGTACGACCGCACAATTGACACCAGGTTTTTCCTTCGTTTCCTCAACGACAGTGACCCTCTTTTCAAAAATGCGGACGGTTATTTCCGTTTTTGCAAAAAGAAATTACAATGATGGTTTCTACCATCAGTATTGCAGAGTATTGTGTTGGCGGAGATGTTCACGAACTTCCTTTAAGAAACTTGCAAATTGTTCCATTCAATTTAGACCACTCCAAACGGACAGGAGAATTTGCCAAAATAGTTTTTCAAAACAAAGGAAAACTTAAATTGAAAGAACGAAACATCATTCCGAACGACACAAAGCTTTTTGCACAAGCCGACTGTGAAAAGACCGTTGTGTTTTACTTATCATCCGACACAGAAAGCTTCAAGATTTTCAATTTGTTAAAGCAAGAAACATCACCAAAATTTCAGTTCATTGACTTGAATACACCCTACAATGAAACATTTGGACTGCTTGACCTTTGACGAAAGAAGAACTACCGCATAATAGCCAGAGTTTCATTGTTGGCTTTGCAAGCCCAACGAAACCCTAGCTGTTGTCGGACAGAATGAATATGGTATGAATCCGAAAGAGATAGCTGCTGCTAACTGATTAGAGCTATGTCTTGTAAGCCGATTCCGGTGGCCATGATACCCAAAAAGCGTCCCTAAGCCTAAGTCGGGAACGCTTTTTTTGGTCAATAATGGTCTAAATGAGCTGTGTTTTTAAATCTGCAAAAACGGGCTCTAGCTCAACGTGAAGGGCATCGCCAAACTTACTCACCATAATATATGCTGTAATGGTATATACAATTTCCACGATTTGCTGCTCTGTCCAATGCGTTTTCAGTCTTTTCCATAAGTCCTCACTAACCCTGTTGGCATCTTCACGAATCTGAAGTGTAAGGTCCAAAATAGCTCTTTCACCTTCATTGAAATGTGGACTGGTCCGGTACGCATGCCCTTTTAAATCGGCTACTTTTTTATCGGGAATGCCCAGTCTTCGGGAAACCACTTCGTGTTGGGTAACGCAGTATTCACATTCATTTTCAAGGGTTGATTTTAAGATGACCAACTCCTTGGTTTTCCAATCCACAAAGCCATCCTGAAGGATTTCCATGATAAAATCGGTCATGGGGACACATAGGTTGGGCACCACGCCCCAGGCTTTGAAAATGTTCAATAACATTTCAAAACGTTCCGTTGATTTGGTGTAGCTTGCCTGTAATTCGGGGGAAGCTTCTTCAAATTCCACTAATTTTACTCGTGCCATATTGTTTATTTTAAAGGTTATTGCGTGCTGTTAGGTGCGGTTTGCATTTATTTTAGGGATCTCATGGTAACGTCCACAAAATCCTGTAATTGTTGTTCATCCAAAATTTTAGCGGTAACGGCCAGTCCTTCGGTACACCCAACCAAATAATTGGCATATTGATCCACATCCACATTTATACCGAGTTCCCCGTTTTGTTTACTTTTGATCAGCAATTGGGTAAAGGCATCCTTCAACACCTTAAAAAACAAGCGAAGCTCTATGCGTACGGCTTCATCCGAGGTACCCATATCCATAGCGGTATTGGCCATAAAACACCCGTTAGGGGTTCTGCCCGATATAATGGATTGGATAAATGCATTAAAAAAATTCCGGATGTCTTTCAGAGCACCTTCCGAATTCAATAAATCCGACAGGAAAATCAATTTAATATTGGCCTTGTAGTGCGAGAGGGCTTTTAGGAAAACCCCTTTTTTACTTCCAAAACCGGCATAAATGGAAAATTGATTAATGCCCATTGCGGTTTCCAATTGGCGAATGGAAGTGCCTTCGTAGCCGTGCAACCAAAAGGTATTCATTGCCTTTTGAATAACCTCTTTTTCTTCATATTGTTTTTTTCGCGACATATTCAAATCTAAGCATTTGCTTTGTAATAAACAAAAAATTTAAAGGTTTTGACCTCTGCCCACTTCGTATTTTATAAGGATGTTACGAACTGGACCTATCATAATCTTAGGTTTGGTCCTCATCGCCTTTTTTCATCTTTTGGTATTTAAAATATAAGCGCAGGCCAAGCCTTGCGAAAAGTATGATAGCTATGAGTGTAATAATACCAATGGCATCCATATAATTTTACCGTTATAAATACATAAATTACCTATTTGCCAAGTCCTTTTGGAGCGACTTAAAATATTAAACCGTCATCAACACTGCATAATATATAACGGTAACCAATAGCACCAAAATTCCGCAGGCCAAAAATCGGAGTGCTTTGTTCACGTTCTTAAATTTTTGGGCGGTGATTTTGGAGATGATAAAGATCTGTTGTCCCATTTGGTCGAACAGTTGATTTTCATCCATGCTTATTTTGTAAAAAGTTTTGGAAAACTCCTTAATATCTCCAAATTTGGTTATGACATCGCCAAAGAAAAAAATATTTTTATCATATTTGGCCTCAATTCTTGGTATAAAACAACGGATGCAAAAATAAATGGAAACAACAGTGCAGCCAAACCAAAGTCCTAAAAGGACATATAAGGGAATGTTGTTGGGAAACGTTGCGAATATTTCCTCCATTTTTTGGTACATAAAATTTAATAAAATCCCATAAAAGGAAAGGAGCAGGCCAGCCTTTATTTCAGAAGCCTGAATAAGTCCAAAGATATAATTGATACTGCCCCAATAATGGTCTACCATATCCTCCGCATGGGAGTTGTGCACTATTTTTTCCTTTAAATCTTGGGGCGATTTTGAATCGTCCGTTTTTGGTGCTTCTTCAGATGGTCTCATAGAATAAATTTTAAAAAATAAACGGTTGGCTTTTAATTGTACTGGTCTTTATTCCAAAACCTCATATACCACAAGTGGTTGGGCCTTATTTTTCATGGCGATGCTTTCCAGCTTTTTGCATTGAAATGAATCTTTTACAAGTTGGTAGCAGCTTTCAGAAATTAGGATTTGGTTTGCTTGTGCGGCATCCTGAATCCTGGCGGCTGTGTTTACGGTGTCGCCAATTACCGTATAGTCCAAGCGCTTTAAACTTGCTGAGCCAATGTTTCCGGAAATCATTTCGCCACTTTTGATTCCGATGGACACTTTGGGATGAAATGTGGCACTTCCTTCGGCAACCGGTAAACTGTTTATGGCCCTGCGCACGGCCAATGCCGCATCCAAGGTGCGGTCCAAATGGTATTCTCCCCTAAATACGGCCATGATGGCATCGCCGATAAACTTATCTATAAACCCTTCCTGTGCCATGATTTCTTTCACCATAATATCAAAATAGGTATTTATTAATGCCACCACTTTATCGGCAGGTTCGGTTTCGCTTATTCTGGTAAATCCACACACATCAATGAACATGACGGTGCCTTCTATGGTTTCGTTATCCATAAGGCTCGATTCGAACTCACGGCTGCCCATAAAATTCAGCACGGTATCATCTACATACATGCGCAGAATATTGTTTTCTTTTACGGCTTGCATGGTTTTCTTTAATACGGCCACATGCGCAATTGTCTTTTCTATGGTGACTTCCAGATCTTTAAAGTCGATGGGCTTGGTAATAAAATCAAAAGCCCCGCGATTCATGGCGGTACGAATGTTTTCCATATCGCCATAGGCAGAAACGATGACCGATTTTAGCAAATGATTTTGCTCGCTTAACCGACTTAATAGGGTAAGACCATCCATTTCGGGCATATTAATATCGCTGAGCACCAAATCGACATCTGTGTGCTCCAAAAGTTGCTCCAAAGCGTGCCTGCCATTTTCCGCAAAGATAAAGTCGTATTCGTTTTGGCGGATTTTTTGACGAAATCGCTGCTTTATCAACACTTTTAAATCGTCTTCATCATCAACTACAAGGATTTTTGTCATCATGGTTTGTATTTTCGACTAGTTTAATAAGGCACTAATTTCGCTTTTAAGCGAATCAAAATCGATGGGTTTTGTAAAAAATTCCTTAGCTCCGGATTGTATGGCCTTGTTGTAATTTTCGCTGTCGCCATAGGCCGAAATCATACTGATCTTAATTTGCGGATGCCGGTTTTTTACAATGTCCAGCAATTCCAAGCCCGTCATTCCGGGCATATTGATGTCCGAAAAGATATACATCACGTCGGGTGGTGTGTTTTTTTCTAGCAGTTCCAGTGCCTCCTGGCCCGAAAAGGCAAACAGCAAATCCAGATTTTTGGTTTTTACTTCCTTTCTAAACTTTTGGCGAAAAAGCATTTCCACATCTTTTTCATCATCTACAACTAATATTCTCATCATTTTACATTTTTGGTGGTTATGGGCAATCGTATTTCAAAACGGGTAAAGGTGTTTTCGGTGGAGGCAATGGTAATGGTACCATTGTGTTTTTTTATTATGTCATGGGTAATACTTAAGCCCAACCCCGTGCCTTCCGTACCTTTTTTTGTGGTAAAAAAGGGCTGGAACAGCTTGTCTTTTATAGTTTCGGAAACTCCGGGGCCATTGTCTTCTATGTCTATTGCGGCTATACCGTTGCCAAGATTTTTGGTCGAAACTTTTAATACGGGCTTGTACTCTTGGTAACCCGGTTGCAGGCCTTTGGTGCGCATGGCGTCAAAGGCATTTTTACAAAGGTTGAGGATGACCCTGCTAAAATCCTCCGGATTCAAATCAACGGTAGTCAGGGAATCATCCAGATCTAAATCAATTTTTACATTGATCGCCGTTTTTCCTGCACGCATGCCGTGGAAGGCGAGGTTTACGTATTCCTTGATGAGGGCATTGGCATCGGTGGGTTCCATTTTTCCGCTGCCGCCACGGGAGTGCATCAACATGGATTTAACGATATTGTCTGCCCGTGTGCCGTGGTGGTGCACTTTTTTTAGGTTGTCCTCTACATCGTTCAGCAAAGTGCCAATTTCTTCCGTAGTTTCGTTTTTTTCCAATTTATTGAGTTCTTGCCGTATTTCGCTCACGTATTCCAAACTGAGTTCCGAAAAATTATTGATAAAGTTCATGGGGTTTTTAATCTCGTGGGCAATGCCGGCAGCCAACTGGCCCAGAGAGGCCAGTTTTTCGGATTGGATGAGCTGGGCCTGGGTGGCTTTGAGGTCCACATAAGCCATTTCAATTTCCTTTGCCTGTTTCAATTCACGCTCGCGACTGCGTTCCCGTTCACGAATCTTTATACTCCTGCGCACCGTACGATCAGCTGTAAACGCAAAGGCGGCCAATAACACAACATACAAGGCATAGGCCCACCACGTGCGCCACCAGGGCGGCAATATGGTTATCTCTAAGGTTAATCCTTCCTCGTTCCAGATTCCGTAGGCATTGGCTGCGCGCACCTTAAATTCGTATTTGCCGGGATCAAGGTTGGTATAGGCTGCAAAGTTTCGGTTATCATAAATCCAATCCTGATCGTAGCCTTTGAGCATGTGTGCATACTGATTCTTTTTAGGATTGGCATAATGCAAGGCTGCAAACTCAAAACTCAAATTGTTTTGGTTGAAGGAGAGTGAAATATTTTTTGTTTCCTGCAAACTTTCAGTTAACGGAGAGTCTTCTTTAATATCTGAAATGGATTTGTTGGAAATAAATAGATTAGACAATATAATAGCCGGTGGTGTTTTATTTGAGGTTACTTTGCTGAACGTGGTAAGTCCATGATCACCGCCAAAATAAAACCGCCCATCTACTGCGCGGGCTGTAGCCAACGATAAAAATGTATCACCCCCTAAACCATCGGTTGAGTTATAATTGATAAAAGTTACCTTACTAAGCTTTTCATTACTCACCATTTGAGAAAGTCCATTTTGGGTGGCAATCCACATTTCACCATCATCGCCTTCCACAATGCCTTCAGTAAGATTTGTAGGCAATCCATCGGTTTCAGAATATCGGGTAAATGTTTCCGTGGCCGGATCGAGTTTACTAAGCCCTTCACCGGTGGCTAACCAAATCATTCCCCGGCTATCTTCAAAAATATCGCGAATGTTATTATTACTTAAGGAGTTGTTGTTTTCCGGATCGTACGCATAATGTTTCACCTGGTTGGTGACCGGATCAATTCTATCCAGTCCGTTAAAATCGCCTGTTACCCAAATGAACTTGTCGGTTACTTCAATATCGTAAATATTAAAACCATTAATCAGTAATTCCTGACTTTCCGGATTTGTGGGGGCTTGAAAAGATTTCAGTTGATCATCATTCTGTGGCTTGATCAATGCGATACCATATAGCCTAGTTTGATCCGGTGCAGGGGAATTCCATTTGCCAAAGGCGTGGCTATCGTCAGTTTTATAATGCAGGGTATAAGAACCCGGTTGAAGTGTTACGGCTCCAATATCAATTCTGTTTTTAACAGCACCACCGGCATAGAAGGTGTTTTCGAAATCGCCCATTTGCCAAACCGTATCACGGGCTGCATTTTCTATCCAACCGTAATCGGCCATGCTGGCTACATCACCTTCGCCCACAGCCATTACCCAATAAGGTTCGGCTGTTTTTATTTCTATTGGGATGGATAGGTTTTGATTATCAATGGCCTTTTCTATGGTGCTCATCTTTTGCTCCGATGCAATAAGTTTATCCATTTCAGCTACCAGTTGATCTGGATATTGCCGGGTGGATTTACTGGCTACCCGTTGAACACTATTGGTTTTAGGGTTTAGAATGTTGAGCCCATTATTGGTACCCAACCAAAGCCGCCCCTGATTATCGGGTTTAATTACACGCACCTGGTTATTGGAGATTGAATTTTTATTTAGAGGGTCGTACTTATAGCGCTTAATTTCCTTGTAATTTTTGTCGAGTTTGATCAGACCATCGCCCCAGGTACCGAGCCACAGCGAGCCATCCGGATCTTCGCCAATGCTTCTTGCCGCTCCATTAAACACATCATCAATCACTTTAAATGTGACTTTTTCAAAAGTCTGCTTTTGCGGATCATAAATATTAATACCATTGCCATGCGTGCCTACATAAACAACGCCTGGTTTTGTTTTTGAAGCAAGTATGCCAAACACACCGCCCGAACTAAGACTGTTTGGGTTGGCAGGATCATGAGCCAGGTGCTGAAACGGTTTATTTACAGGATCATATTTCACCAACCCCGACTCGCGACTTCCAAACCAGAAAATTCCGCTTTGATCGATCATGAAATTAGTTAGGGTGATATTCCAACCATGGGTGCGCATTTTTAGCTTGCCCGCTATTTCAATTTCGGTGTAGTTATCAGTAATGCCATCAAACTTTAAGATGCCTCTGAAATTATTGGCAATCCAGATATTGCCTTCTTTATCCGGAAGAATTTTGTTCCAATGGTTAGCGGTATCTTCGTTTCCTTCAGTATAGGCTATGATTGTTTTAAAGTACCCTGTCTCAGGGTTGTATTTATGCACTCCGGTACGGCTGGTAATCCACAGGGTTTGAGCCGAATCAAAATAGAGACCTGTGATTACGTTTTCGAATTTCAATTTTGCTGCCAATTCATGTTGGACCTGCCTAAAAACCGTATCGCCTTTGGCCCGGTGCATAAGGCTATAATTGGTTGATCCAAACCAAAGTCCGCCCTTGTCATCTTCGGCAAAACTTATACATACCTCATAATGGTCGGGAAGTTCAACTCCGGGAACTTCGTAGTTCGCAAACTCCCAGTTGTCAATTGCTTTATTGTAGTGCAGCAGGCCCACAAATGCGGTAACAGCCCATAGTTCTTTTTGCGCGTCTTGAAATATTCTAAAAGTACGGCCATAGGGCGCACCGGCAGGTGTGTTGAAATGACCTGGAAAGAGGTAGTTTTTAAATTCGTTTTTGCTCCTGTCATAGCGTGATACGCCCAGCTCTGTACCTATCCAAATGTTGCGGTCTGTATCTTCAAGCAGGCCCCCAGACATTATTGTGTTGTAAACTGGCTGCTTTACCAGGCAGGTTTTTGAAAGTCTCAAAGCGATAGCCATCATACTTTTGAAGTCCGTTACCTGTGCCGATCCAGATAAGCCCGAAACTATCCTGAATAACGTCATTAACAACGGGTGAAACCAGCCCATCTGCAATGGAAATGTAGGCGGGCTCAATGGTTTGGATAGGCGTCTGCGCATAAAGTGTGTCGTTGATAAAGCGGCACAGACTTAGAACAAAAGTCAGGAATAGGGCGGGCCTTGTAGGCAGGTGTAGTTTAAGCATTTGTAAATATACTGTTAAAGATCAAAAAATGGTGTGTTATATCGTTGGTAATGCTACTGTAAATATAGTGCCTTCCCCGGTTTTTTATGCTATTTTAATTTCCCTCCATGCACTTTTACAGTATAATGACTCAACCCCAAACCGTGGCGAAAAAGGGCTGAAATATTTTATTTGCTGCCATGCTCAATTTAATTTTTAGATCAAACTCTTAAATATGTACTGATCGTCATACGCTACCTTAAATTCTTTTAACAGATCCATGTATTCTTCATTAAATGTATGGATTTTATGATGATCTTCCTGATTTTGGATATAGTTAAAAACCGTATTGACCATGGACTGATGATAAGAAAATACACCATAACCCTCTTGCCATTCAAACCTCTCGGCGGTTAGTTTATGGTCGTTGATGTATTTTGATGATTTGGCTTTTACCGTTTTCATCAATTCCGAAATGGAAACCGCCGGCCTCAGGCCTACGAAACAATGTACATGATCGTCCACACCGTTTATAATAATCGTTTTACAATGGGTTTCATTGATCAGGTTACCAATTACACCAAAGAGTTGACTTCTCCACGACTTGTCAAGTACAGCATTGCGATACTTTACTGCAAAGACGATTTGAAGGTAGATTTGATGGTATGTATTTGCCATGACGGGTCTTTTTTAGTCGGTTACTATTTTACATGGATCGAGCCTACGGCTCTTGGTTTTTCAACGGACTGAAGTCCGATGTTACAAAATGTGTCGAGGCTACGCCTCTGGACCGCTTCACTATTTTCTTTACGCTACTCAACGGACTGAAGTCCGGTGTTACAAAATGTGTCGAGGCTACGCCTCTTTACTTCTGGTTTAATCTACATGTTCACCTATCAGCTTCTAGCCGCTGCTTAGAGCCATAGGCTCGACATATCTTTTTAAATCCGTTGCTAAACAGTATTTTCTAGGCTACGCCTCTTGACTTCTTTTTTCAATCAGCACTTTCGCTTTTTGGCCGTTTCCAAGAGCCGTAGGCTCGGAACATTTTTTAACCACGGATTTCAATCCGTGGGTTGTATGATAGATTGAGCACCGCTTAAGTGCCGTAGGCACGTTACATTTATTACATAGGCAATAAAATTATAAACGCACTACCTTCATCTACTTTACTTTCTACTTTTAACTCCCCACCATGCGCTTTTACAATATCATGGGTTATACTAAGTCCCAAACCAGTACCTTCCGTCCCTTTTTTGGTGGTAAAAAAAGGTTGCAGGATTTTGTCTTTGATCTCGTCGGGGATTCCGGGACCATTATCCTGAATTTCGATGCGTACTTGTCCGTTTTCTGATTTCGTATGCACGGTCAGTTTTGCGTTATACGGTGCGCCAATCACCCGGCATTTATTGCCATGGGTGCGCATGGCATCAAAGGCGTTGTTGCACAGATTGAGGATTACCCGGCTAAAGTCCTCACCAATTAGGGGCACATGGGCAATGTTGGCACCCAACTGCAGGTCAATGGTTACATTGATAGGATTTTTGCCGGCGCGCATACCGTGAAAAGCCAGGTTAACGTATTCTTTCACCAAAGCGTTCAAATCTGTGGGCTCCCTTTTTCCGCTGCCGCCACGGCTATGTTGCAACATGGATTTTACGATACCATCGGCGCGCGTACCGTGGGTGTGGATTTTCTCCAGATTCGATTTTACCACGGTGAGCAACTCCCTAATTTCTTCGGCACTATCGGGATTGTCTGTATTGTCGAGTTCTGCAAAAACCTCATCGATGAGCTCCATGCTCAGGTCGGAGAAATTAGTGACAAAATTCAGCGGATTCTTTATTTCATGGGCGATTCCCGCTGTGAGCTGACCCAAAGAAGCTAGTTTTTCAGATTGAATAAGCTGAGATTGGGTGGATTTGAGTTTTGAAAGAGTATTTTCTAAAACAGTATTGGCTTTTTGTTTTTGGCGGTTGTTTCGATAAAGAATATACATCAAAACCATTGCTGAAAACAAAGCTGCGGCAATGCTAAATAACCACCAACGCTGCATTAGTTTCTCTCGTTCAAATACTGCTTTATCTTGCTCATTTCTTTGGGTAATGATTTCAATTGCCAAATTGGTAGAAAAATTATTGATGTCTTGTTCTTCTTTCTCTTTTAAATGGAATCGATATTTTTTTAGGTATTCAAAAGCCTTAGTTGTTTGACCTGTTTCTTCATAGACTTCTGCCAGTAAATCACTGTTTAATATTCTCATTCGTGGTTCAGCCGACAAAGATTGTTGATAGCCCTTTTCTCCGTAAAAAATACTTTTCTTCAAATCACCCAACTTATGATAGCATTGAGCGATATACGAGTTCATGTACATTGACATCCAACCCAAATAGGGTGACTCCTTTACCATTTTATTTACCTCAAAAAATTCATTTAACGCTTCTTGATACTTTCCCTGCCCCATCAATAATTGACCTGATGCATCATGAAATTTCCCTTTGGCAACTTCAAGCCATTGTTCATTTGTGATTTTATCTGTAAACGACTTAGCTTTTTCCAAATACAATTTTGCTTCATCCCATTTTTTCAAGGAAATAAGCTCAAAGACAGCTGAAGTATAGTTAAGTGCTATGTTATCAGTTTTTTGAGATTCAATTTGTAACTCAATCGCTTTCTGAAAACAATCAAAACTTTTTTGATACAAGCCTACGGGGTCAAAGTTATTACCCAATCTGTTCAGAACTAAAATCCGCAAATTAGTCTCTCCAATTTTTTCGAGTTCATAATCTGCTTTTAATAAATATTCAAAACCTACTGCTGAGTAGTTCAAACCAGAATTATATGTTTCTCCGATTACTAAATAAAGAAGTGCTTTTTCCCGAATATCTGTAAAATTTGTAAGGAAAGATTTTACCTCTTTTTCAGCTTCATTCGCTTCATTTATTTTTTTACCAAGACGAAGTTGAATAATCTTATTTATCGATATCAATGAAGCAAGATTAGGCTGTCCTGTTTCCTTAAATAACTTTATAGCTTGGTCGGCATATTGTATATTTTCATTGGTTTTGTTCAGCATTTGATAATTGGAACTGATTTCAGCAAGAATATGAGCCATCATTTCTTTATCATTGTCTTTTTCAAAATACTTCAAAGCTTCCAAGAGTTTGACAATAACTTTTTCCGAGTCTATTTTTTGAGGCATGAACGCTATCAGTTTATTGGGTTCTTCTTTTTCCCCAATTTCAGAATAGAATACTGTTTTTTTATAATAATAATACCAACCTAATCCACTAGATGCAAAACCCATGAAATCTAAATAAAGTCCTTCACCTTTTAGGTAATGGAGTTTTTGGGAAAGTTGACGGGCTTGTTTGGCGGCATGAATGCCACGTGCAAATTGCATATCGAATGTGCAAAGGAGAGCCAAATCATTTAGTTGCCTCACTTTGATTGTATCATCTTTTGGTTTTTTGTTCAAAATATTTTGAACACTGTCTATTTTAGCTGTGTACAGATTTGTAGCGTTTTGAGCAAAGCCAAGACTACCAATAAGAGTAAGAAATAGAGTGACCGTAAGGTTTTTCATAGTTGATTATTTTGAACAGATAGATTAATATTAAACTCACTTCCTTCACCTTCTGTACTTGTTGCTTCCAAAGTTCCACCATGTGCCTTCACAATATCGTAACTTAAACTCAATCCTAATCCGGTTCCCTGCCCAGTGGGTTTAGTGGTGAAAAAAGGTTGAAATATTTTATCAACCACATGTTGTGGCATTCCGTTGCCATTGTCTTTAACTGTGATCTCTAAATTTTTGCCAACAGTTTTAGTTGATATTGAGACGCTTGGTTCGTAATTATTTTGGTTTTGTTGTTTTTTCTCGTTTACAGCATAAAAAGCGTTGGTTAGAAGATTGAGAATCACTCTCCCTAAATCTTGCGGGATGACATTAACTTTTTTAAGACCATCTTCAAAATCGGTAATTAATGTGGCATTAAAGGCTTTGTCTTTTGCTCTGAGGCCGTGGTAGCTCAATCGTAAATATTCATCGCAAAGCGCATTGATATCGGTAGGTTCTTTGGTGCCGCTATTATTGCGGCTATGTTGCAACATGGATTTTACGATACCATCGGCGCGCGTACCGTGGGTGTGGATTTTCTCCAGATTCGATTTTACCACGGTGAGCAATTCCCTAATTTCTTCGGCACTATCGGGATTGTCTGTATTGTCGAGTTCTGCAAAAACCTCATCGATGAGCTCCATGCTCAGGTCGGAGAAATTATTGACAAAATTCAGCGGATTCTTTATTTCATTGGCAATACCTGCTGTAAGCTGGCCAAGTGAGGCCAATTTTTCGGATTGAATGAGTTGTGATTGTGTGGCACGCAGTTCGGTAAGCGCATCTTCGGCACGTTGTTTTGCTGTTTGCAATTTTACCAGATCTTCTTCGGCCTGTATGGCATGCGCTTCTGCAATTTTTAAATCATTGAAACGGGTATAGGTAAGATTGAACACCGCGGCAAAACGTTCCAACAAGTGTGTTGTTTCGTCCGGTTGTTTATCTGGGGAAGCAATACCTATAAACCCTTTTCCAAAGATGGCGATATTTTGTATTCTTCTTTTTTGTGAAAGGCCTTTTGTAAATGGCACTTTCAATTCACCTGCCAAATATTGAAAATAATCGCTTAACTCTTTTCCCTTTATATCAATAGTCAACGATTTTTTTTCAGTTTTCCAGGCATCGTACATTTTTTTCATGCTGACATTGCGACCGGCATCGCCAATAAACTGTGTGTTCACTTTACCGCCTTTTTCATCTGTTGCCCAAAATTCAATTTGCCCATTATCATCTTTAATAATACCGATGTACAAGCGGTTAGGTTCAATACCAAGAATTATTAATTGGTTAAAAAGAACGGCTGCCGTTTCGGCCAATTCATCCGATTTTTGCATAGACAAGGTGCGACTTCTCACCCTTTCAAGAGAAGCTTCAATCTGTGCCTCCCGTGCCTGTGCTTCTGCTTTTTGAAGGTCGAGATAACGCCTGTAGGTTTGCCCAAAAACGCCTGCAAATCTTTTAAAGATATTTGCCATTTCATCCGAAAAAGGTTTTTGCGTAAATACAAAAAGGGCACCATCTGAAAAAGTAAAAGCATTATGGAATATTTTTTCTGGAAGTGATTTTAAATCAATTTTAGCGTTGTAATCAGGGGCATTATTTATGATTTTAAAGTAATTTAGCATATCATCTCCCACTAAATCATAGGTATGTCTCGATTCATTATTTTTCCAGGCATTTTTAACACCCACCAGCAAGGGGTGCAATCTCATATCCAGTTTACCTATTTGTAAAATAGCTTTGCCTTCCGGATCGAAAGAAGCTGTCCATAATTCCATGATATTCGAGTCATTTAAAATCCCGATACCGCTGCGGGTCTTTTTATCCACACCAATGTTAACCAGTTCATCAAACATAAACAAGACTGTGGCACCAACGTCCTCACTGTTGTGCATAGCCATGGTTCTGCTTCTCACTCTTTCAAGAGAAGCTTCTATCTGCGCCTCTCTTGCCTGTGCTTCTGCTTTTTGCAGGTCGAGGAAACGGGTGTAGGTTTGATCAAAGACCTGTGCAAAGCGTTTAAAAATATCATGCGCTTCAGGACATGGCTCATAGGTAATGAACATAAGGTTGCCATGCGAAAAATTAGCAAGATGGTTTATCTGAAATGTAGGTAACGGGAAGCCCGTCTCCGCGCGCTTTTCAAAGGTTTCACGAATGCCTGGCAAGGTTTTAAAATAATTGTAGTGGGTATCTATTCTTTCGCCCTCTAATACATCTACAAAGAGCTTATCTCCCCGATCCCTTGATTCCTGAAAGTGAATGAACGTGGCTTCTTCCGTAAGAGGAATTTTGTATTCTTCCAGAATGTTACCATCGGGACTAGCCATATAAGAAGTAAAAACTTTGTCTCCTGGTTGCCAAATATTAAATCCACAACTCCATGGAGGAACACCTAATGATTTTATCTGCTGAAATAACAAAGAAGCCGTATTATTCAATTCATTACTATTCCGCATGCCCATGGAACGGCTTCTCACTCTTTCCAACGCCGCTTCAATTTGCGCTTCCCTTGCCTGTGCTTCCGCTTTTTGTAGATCGAGGAAACGGGTGTAGGTTTGTTCAAAAACCTTAGTAAAGCGTTTAAAAATTTCATAAGCATCTGGTACTGGTTTATAAGTGATGAACATTAAGTAACCTTGGGCGAAAAAAGAGCAATGCATAATCTGAAATGTAGGAAAAGTTAGACCAGCCTCTGCCATTTTTTTTACTTCGGGAATAGTTATTAAAAAAGCATAATGAGCTTCTAATTCTTTACCGCCCTGTTCTTTTACAAATAAAGATTCTCCTCTTTGTGCATCCTCATAAATAGGCAGATAAATATCTTTTGAACTGTCGGTTTTAAAAGGTGGTTGGAGTCCACTAATCGAACCCATCCAAGCCGTAGCGGATTTCTTATCTGAATCCCAGATGTTAAAGCCACAGGCAAATAGGGGCACTCCTAAAGCTTCAACTTGTTGGAATAACAATAGGGCTGCTTCCTGCAATTCATCGCTTCGTTGCATTCCAATTGTTCTGCTTCTCACTCTTTCGAGCGCAGCTTCTATTTTTGCTTCTCTTGCCTGCGCTTCGGCTTTTTGCAGATCAAGAAAGCGGGTGTAGGTCTGCTCAAAAACTTTGGCAAAGCGTTTGAAAATATCATGTGCCTCAGGTACGGGTTTATAAGTGATAAATAGAAGGTAGCCTTGTTCAAAAAAAGCGACATGGTCTAACTGCGATTTGGGCAAAGGAACCCCGGAATCAAAAGCTTTTTTTAAGACATCCCCAAGTACCGGCAGCGACTTCAGGTATTCATAATGCTCTTCAATTTCATCTTGTCCTATTTCCGCAATATGGAGTATTTCTCCTTCTCTCCCTTTCTCATAATATTTTTTGAAAATATTTTCTCTTGGAGTCTTATAAGGAGCTAGAATTCCCTGTTGAGAACTAAACCATTCCATATCCCATATGGGAGATTCTGCCTGATTTTCGTTATAAATATGAAACGAACAACCCCAGGTTTCGATTCCTAAAGAACGCACCTGTTGGTCCAAAAGCTGAGAAGCTTCTCCCAACTCATCACTGTGTTGCATCGCCATGGTTCTTGCCCGCACTCTTTCCAATGCCAATTGAATTTGAGATTCCCTTGTCTGTGCTTCTGCTTTTTGCAGATCGAGGAAGCGGGTATAGGTTTGTTCAAATACTTTTGTAAAGCGTTTAAGGATGTCATTCTCGGCCTTTGAGAACTTTCTGCCAAAATGGTTGATGATAAAAATACTGGTATTTTCCAACACACAACAAGACCTGGTGTATCCTCCCGGACTTGAAAGTATTTCCTTTTTCTCTTTTGAACTGAGTTCCGACCACGGCTGATGTTTAAATAAATGAGTGAAAAATTCCTTTTTCTCTTGTTGTGTGTATTCTTCAGTAAAAAATTCTTGATCATTTTTAATACCTTTTATGAGATTGGTGTAAAATGGTTTTTCAAAGCGTGGAATATGCACTTCTTCTGAAGTATTTGCAGTACCACCCGATCCCCAACAACGGATTTCATTTTTAATGTCGCTATTGATCGCAATAAATGATCCTCCATTAATTGAGATATTCAAATTAAGCAGTTCATTATGTACCGTGTGGATGACCTCTTGTAATTCAGAAGTATGATGCATAGCCATACTTCGAGAGCGCACTCGTTCCAGGGCCGCTTCAATTTCCAATTCCCGATTCTTGTTTTCCAGTTCTACCGTTCTTCGCTTCACTGCTTCACGGAGTTCCAGGTTTTCTTTGGATATTTTTTCTATGGCTAAGGTTTCACCTTGCTGCACACGCATATCGGGTACAGATCCATGCTGCTGCACCACTTTCCACCCCGTTTTGGTTTCCTTTAGCCAAGTGGATAACCTGACTTTTGAATAAAAAGTCCAACCGGAATCTGCCTTGACATAAGCATCGCCTTGCTCATTCGCCAGCATCAACGGATCAACAGGCACCAAATCGATTCGGCGGTTTCTTATTTCTACCTTCCCCACTACCTCGGAAATCTGAGCCTTCAAAAACGCTATCCCATCCGTTTTGGTATGGCAGATTTCGGATTCTGAGGTACCAATCATTTCGAAATGATCATCTAAAGTGGTGGCAAAGGTTTCTACATCTCCTTTGAAATAACTGTCCCAATAACAATTATAGACTTTTAGGGCTTCGGTTTCTTGTTGTTTGGTTGGTTTCATGGGCATTCTTTTAGTATGTGCCGAGCCTACGGCTCTTTTTTTTGTTACTTTATCTTGTTTCAACGGACTGAAGTCCGATGTTACAAAATGTATCGAGCCTACGGCTCTTGGTTGCTTTTTTCGCTTTGTTTTTAAACGGACTGAAGTCCGGTGTTACAAAATGTATCGAGCCTACGGCTTTTGGTTATGTCAAATTGCTTTCTTTGCCACGGACTGAAGTCCGGTGTTACACTATTAGGCGGGGCCATGCCTCTTATTTTTTGGGTGCTGAACAGGGCAGGATTAAAGGCTTGCGGGTTCCCTTTGAAATGGCTGTGCCAATGCAGTGGATATGTTTTTAAGGATTCGGTTTCTGGTGCTTTGGTTGGCTTCATGAGTGTTTTAAAGTCTTCGGAAAATACAATTTTTTTCGATTAATAGTAATCTTGTGGAGTTACTTGTTTTATGGTTAGTTATCCTTTAGTTGAAATCAGAAATTTTATTTTCTAGTTAAAGGTTAAAACCCTGCAATTTCATTGCAGTTA
>JBGTBA010000176.1:0-9330 GCA_041749595.1 Flavobacteriaceae bacterium
GAATGCCAGTTATGAAGATGGGGTATTGCGCTTTGTATTGCCTAAAAAAGAAGAGGCCTTGCCAAAGCCAAAGCGATTGGTAGAGATCGTATAGATTAAGGTTTGGTTTTGTTTAGTTGTTTGGGAAGCAGGTTGTATATAGTATGCAACCTGCTTTTTAATGTTTTAAGGCTTGCTCCTGGAGCGCTTTTAATTCGTCGCGAAGTTTTGCGGCCTCCATAAAATCCAATGCTTTTGCCGCTTTTTCCATGGCCTTGCGTTTTTCACGGATTAAATTTTCCTTTTGTGCTGGGGTCAGATAATGAAGATCTGGTTCTGCGGCCCTTAGATCTTCTTTAATAAAGTGGTATGTAGAAACTGAGTTTTTGGCCAGTGCACTGGCCAAACTTTTGTTTAAAGCAGTAGGTGTTATATGGTTTTTCGTATTATAGGTAACCTGTTTTTCTCTTCTGTAATTGGTTTCATCGATGGTCTTCTGCATGCTGTTGGTTATTTTATCAGCATACATAATGGCTTTTCCGTTCAGGTTTCTGGCGGCCCTGCCCACGGTCTGGGTCAAGGATCGTGCACTTCTTAAAAACCCCTCCTTGTCGGCATCTAAAATTACGACCAGTGATACTTCTGGCAGATCAAGACCTTCGCGTAACAAATTTACACCAATGAGCACGTCAAAAACCCCCTTTCTGAGATCCTGCATTATTTCCACGCGTTCCAACGTATCTACATCGCTATGGATATAGCGGCACCGTACACTGATTCGGGTAAGGTATTTGGCGAGCTCTTCTGCCATTCTTTTGGTTAGCGTGGTTACCAAGGTACGCTCATCTTTTTCAACGCGAAGTTGAATTTCCTCCACCAAATCATCAATCTGGTTTAGGCTGGGTCGAATTTCAATAATGGGATCCAAAAGACCGGTAGGCCGAATGACCTGCTCCACATAAACCCCTTGCGATAGTTGCAATTCATAGTCGGCCGGAGTAGCGCTAACATAAATAACCTGGTTCTGCAATGCTTCGAACTCTTCAAATTTTAGAGGTCGGTTATCCATGGCTGCGGGCAAACGAAACCCAAATTCCACCAAATTTTCCTTTCGGGACCTATCGCCTCCATACATGGCGTGTACCTGTGGAATGGTGACATGGCTTTCATCGACCACCATGAGGTAGTCATCCGGAAAATAATCCAATAAACAAAAAGGTCGGGTACCGGGCTCCCTACCATCCAGATAGCGCGAGTAATTTTCTATCCCGGAACAATAACCCAATTCCCGGATCATTTCCAGATCAAAATTGGTACGCTCTTCCAGTCTTTTGGCTTCCAACGGTTTTCCAACGGATTTGAAAAAGTCTACCTGTAACATCAAATCTTTTTGTATCTGATGTATGGCGTTTTGAAGCACGTCCGGAGAAGTCACAAACATGTTGGCAGGATAGATATTGAGTTGTTCGTACAATTCCAGTACTTTGTTTTTAAAGGGATCAAAAGCTTCTATTTCCTCAATTTCGTCCCCAAAGAAATGAATTCTGTAGGCATGATCCGTATAACTAGGAAACACATCCACCACATCGCCTTTGACCCTAAAATTACCATTTCGGAAATCGGCCGTTGTTCTGGAATATAAACTTTGTACAAGCTGATGCAGTAATTTTGTTCTGGAAATAACCTGATCTTTTTTCAGAGAAATAACATTTTTCTGAAACTCCACCGGATTACCGATACCGTAAAGACAAGAAACGGATGCCACCACGATAACATCCCTTCGTCCGGAGAGCAGGGAAGATGTGGTGTTCAAGCGCAATTTTTCGATATCCTCGTTTATGGAGAGGTCTTTTTCGATGTACGTTCCCGTGGTAGGAATATAGGCTTCCGGTTGGTAATAATCGTAATAGGAAACAAAATATTCAACGGCATTATTAGGGAAAAACTGTTTAAACTCGGAGTAAAGTTGTGCTGCCAGGGTTTTGTTGTGCGCCAACACCAAAGTGGGTTTTTGCACGTTTTCAATGAGATTCGCTACCGTAAACGTTTTCCCCGATCCGGTTACACCCAAGAGGGTTTGATACCGCTCGCCGGATTCCAGCCCTTTCGTTAATTCTTGGATGGCAACAGGTTGGTCTCCTGTTGGTTTAAATTCTGATACTACTTTGAATTCCATGGAATAAAGGTACGAAAGCAGGGCAATTTTTGATTTCTTTTTTGAGCTAACGTTTTAGGGTAAAATGGCCCTTAAATTCCATATTAAAATTGTCCACTGCCCTGAACCAATAATCCGATGCAGGTAAGGGACGCCCATTGAACGTACCGTCCCACCCTTGAGTTGTGGGGTCTATTTGTTTTATAAATAATCCAAACCGGTTAAAAATATGGATAGGTTCCAATGTAATTCCGTTGGATTCCCGGGGTGGAATAAATTGCCAAAAGTCGTTGATTCCATCTCCATTTGGGGTAAAAAACTTAGGGAAATCAGCTATGGTCAAATCTCTTTCAATAAATGTCTCAACAATACCACATCCATTTTTATCCCGAACATAAATAGTATGGGAATCTCTGGAAAGTTCTGTAAAAACAGGATTGTCCTGATACGGTCCACTACTGCTATCCAAAGAAAATTCATAAATTCCGGAACCACTTACCCGTATCTCAACGGTTTTAACATTGAGAACCCTGGACACGTCCACATTGGTAATAGTGGCTTGTTCCGAGGCCAGAACCGAAAATAAAATGGAATTGGCACATTCTGTGGCACCAATTAAATTAAAAGCCTCATACCTGTAGTTTCCGGTTTGGGAAATGGTAACCTCGTTAAGATCGGACAATAAGGTTTCTGAAGTATCATCATTTATCCTGTACCATCGATGCCCATCCGATATGTTTTGGCTTACCAATAGGGATGGAACATTAGTTTCGCATAAATAGATCTGATTTGGAAAATTTATATCCGGTCTTGGACGTTCAACAATGCCAGTAAGGAAATTAAAAAATGGATCACAGGTGGTATCAACCAAACCGGTAATAAAACTTTGTGATGTACAGTTTACCGCAGCCCCAATGGCATTGAAAGGTGTTATGGTTACATAGATTTCAGTATCTATGGGAAAACCGTTCGGTGGCGTAAAAGAAAGTCTGTTGGACACAATTTCATTCGCAATAATTTCATTTCCTCCCGGAGTTAAACCAATATTAATGTCATAACCGGTAGCTCTGGGGGCATAGTTCCACTCAATCTGTGTATCGGTATCCACATTGATGCTTCCATTGAGTGCGCTTAAAGTGGTACAGGAAGGAGGTGTTGTAACCTCCTCTGTTCTAAAAGTTATTCCTGGGCAATTGAACAGGGAGCCGTCCGGTAAAAATATGCCAAAGGTTACATATAATTGGGTGTTTTCCGGCAACCCCGTTTCATTCGGAAAGAAATTTTCGGCAATATCAGAACGTCTGGAATTGACAATATCTACCCCGCCAGGCGTTGTCCCCAGTGAGAAAAGATATCCTGAGGCACCGGGTACCGCAGCCCAAGTGATTTGAATATCCACGGGGATATTTGAGGCATTATTGGGCACATTAAAACCGGGACAAACTTGACCAAGCCCAAGGAATCCTCAAAGTGAAAACAGCAAAAAAATTATTTTTTTAAACATATTTTATAAAACCAAGCTGGCACAGCTAAAATTTTCATCTTTTTAAAGAAAAATGGCCTTGAAACATATTATTACTGGTATCTACCGCCCTGAACCAATAATCCGATGCAGGTAGGGGGCGTCCATTGAACGTACCGTCCCATCCTTGGGCATTGGGGTCAAGTTGTTTTATGAGCAGCCCATAACGATTAAAAATATGAATATATGAAATATTAATGTCTGTAGATTCCGGAAGTGGTACAAGCTGCCAAAAATCATTAAAACCATCCCCGTTTGGGGTAAAGAATTTAGGAAATTCCACCAGAGAGGTTTCAGGTTGCTCTTCTATGCAAACAGCCGGATCAATGTTTACCTGAAAACTACTTTGGTTGCTGCAAGTACCAACTTGAGCGAAAATGTAAATTCGCTGAGAACTGGTTATGGTTTCACCGGGCGAAAGCATTGTGCCACGTCCTGCATCCCTTGTAAAATAATTACTTCCTTGAGGGAGTATGGGCAAGATATATGCTTCGCATTCAGAAACGTCGTTTAATATGGGCACGGTAGGGGGTGGCAGTGCAAACAAGTTGAAAAGGGTCTCTTGGATACAACCGTTGGCGTCCGTGGCCCTGGCCAATATTCCTCTTTGGTTTACTACCTCTTGATTTCCGATCGAAAAATCGATTAAATTCCCGCCTGGGTCATGGTAGGTCACGGTCAAACCTGTTTGATTGCCTATAAGTCTAGTCTCTAACGCATCTAAATCAATATTAAATTCCTCAAATCTATTTCCATCCAGATCACAGGCATAAAAGTCATCCACGGGATTTATGGTATGGTTGCATTCCTGGGTCATGGCAAAGGAGGCTTGTTTAAATCGATTATTGTTTCCAACAAGGTTAAAAGGTGTTCTTGCGATGTTGTGTTCGGTATTTAGGTTAGGGGCGATACCACCGTTTATATCCGAATGAGGGATATGCCCGAACAAGAATGTAAGCAGAAACAGTATTTTTTTTTGCATGACGCTACACAGACCTAATTTCAAAACTCATCTTTTTAAGGTAAAATGACCCTGAAAAACGTTATTACTGATATCAATCGCCATGAACCAATAATCCGATGCAGGTAAGGAACGCCCGTTGAAGGTGCCGTCCCATCCTTGGGACGTGGGATCTATCTGTTTTATAAATAATCCAAACCTATTGAAAATGTGAATATATAAAAGGGTAGGGACATTCAATTCCGGTGGAGGAATAAATTGCCATAAATCATTGATTCCGTCCCCATTGGGAGTGAAAAACTTAGGAAACCCTTCAGCGGTTAAATCCTGTATTATTGTTCGCTCTGCAAGCCCACAGCCATTTTTATCGCGGACGAAGACGGTGTGCGTCCCCAAGGGTACATTATCGAAAATATTGCTGTTTTGATAAGGGCCGTCCCTATCATCCAATGCAAATTCATAATCGCCCAACCCGCTTGTTACTACGGTTATCTGTACACCTTCTGCTTGCCCTCTTAGATCGATTGAGCGAATGGTGGCGATTTCTGAGGAAACCACCGTAAATTCTTTGGTAGCCGGGCACTCAATGGCACCGAAGGAAGAAGGTACCGCATTAAAGGCTTCGTACCGGTATGTTCCTGTTTCGTTCAACGAAAGGGCCGCCATGGCAGACAATAGGGTTTCACTTCCATTGTCATTTATCCTAAACCACCTATAGCCGTCGGCAACATCTTCTGAGGTAACGGTTAGGGGAGCTTCATTTTCACAAAATGAAACCGTGTCAGGAAAATTTATTATCGGGCTTAGGGTCACCAATGCCCCACTTACCGGATCAAAATAGGGACCGCATCCCAACTGTGTGGAAAAGGATTCCTGGCCACAGCCAATGGCTTCCCCGGCCGAATTCCGTGGAACAATAGTTATAAAAAAGGTCCTGTTGGGTTCAAAATCCAGTACAAAGGTTGAGTTGGTGGAAAAAATGGCATTACTCAATATATCTTCCACAAATGGACTGCTTCCTATGGAAACCCTATAACTTGTGGCTCCCGGTACCATATTCCACTCTATCAGAGGGGTAAGGGGAACATTGATGGCTCCGTTAACAGGGCTGATCAGGAAGGTACAATCCGGTAGGGAGGCCAAGGTTCCGGTAGTAAAGTTTTCTTCTGAACAATTACTGGCAGCCCCGTTTTCATTATAAGGCGTTATTCTAACAAAAATGGTCGTATTTGGGGGGAAATCGGTGGGCGGATTGTAAGAAAGGGCATTGCCAACATCCGTATCCGGAAAAATATCCCCCAATCCGGGCAGCGTTCCAATTCTAATGCGATATCCTGTTGCAGTAGGTGCTTGGTTCCATACAATATTGGCCCCTCCGTTCACATTAATGGCATTCGCCAGAGGGGTTCGTAAATTGGTGCACAGGGGCGGGGTGGTAACATCCAATGTTCTGAAGGATTGGCTGGCACATACCACGTTAGAGCTGTTAAAGAAGAATATGGTTAGCGTAATATAAATTTGGGTGTTGTCCGGAAGCCCTAAGGGCGGGGTAAAGGAGGTGGCACTTCCCACGGCCCTATTGTTCACGATATCCGTTCCCCCCACGGTGGTGCCGACGGAAATTAAATAGCCAGGGACACCATCAACAGGGGTCCATGAAATCGTTGCATCCACGGGAACATTTAGCGCACCATTAATGGGAGCGGTAAGTATGGGACACTGCTGGGCATAGGAAAATAATCCTAATAACAGGAAGGACAGGTTTAGCAGGTTTTTTTGCATTTGAAAAAAATCAAACGCTACAAGATACTATAAATCCCGCTTTTTGAGTAAAGCGTACGACAAATAGATGAAAATAACTGTCCAACAAAGTACAATAAGGATTTGGTACCAATGAACGGCATAGTCAAACCTAAAATCCTCACCTAATTGAATCCCGATATTCTGTACGGCGGATAATCGGCTGAAAGGTTCTTTAATCATATTGGACATAGCTTCCAAGGGTAAATAGTCCTTAATGCTCCTAGCGGTTTCCCAAGAAACCATGCGCCAACCTAAAAATCCAAAAATCATTTGCTCTATAACCAACCATAAGATTAAAAACCCCAGTGCAAAGGCCGAACGTTTTATCAAAACACCCAAAAAAAGACAAAAAGAAAAGAAGCCTACCAATTTTACAAAATAGGCCAACAAATATTCCAAATCGGAAAATATAATGGAAACCTCATTGTAATCTGAATATATAAGTCCGAGCATCAAAGAGACGCCAAAAACAAAAAGGGTAGAGATCAATGCAAAGGTAACAACGGTCAAAAATTTGGAAAGTATGAATTCCTTCTTGCTTAGACCATCAATCAGGTTTTGCTTAATGGTTTTATAACTGTATTCGTTCGCCATCATGGAAACGATGACAATGGCCAAAAACAATTTAAAAAGTGCCGTGACATAGGTATTGAAATGCCAGATATAGGGGAAATTAAAAATACCTTGGTCGGCCAAATGGAACTTTATGGGGCCGATATTGAATTTTATGGCAGCCACCAAAGCAATGGAGGTAAGGAGGATAAAGTAGGAGAGGATCAATATTTTACTGGCCCTGTTGTTCCAAAGTTTTATGAATTCTATCTGTAGGAGGCGTATCATTCTTTTTGTTTTAGTTGGCTTGGTTTTTGGTCAATATCAGAAACTGTTCTTCCAAAGTTTCTTTTCGTTTTACCAAGTGCGACAGAAAAATTCCTTTTTCAAACAGGTTTCTATTCAGGGTTTCGGCACTCATTTCTTCTTTTAGGAAAGCTGTGACTAAACCCTTCTCAAGCTTTATGGTACTAAAGTTCATATGGGCTTTTAAATAATCTATGAGTTTGTCCGTTTGTTCGGATTTAAGTTCGAAGAATCCTTTGCTTCCCAACATGCCGTCCACGGTCCCCGAATATAATTTTTCCCCTTTTCTAAGGATGATCACATGGCTGCATACTTTTTCCACCTCGTCCAGTAAATGTGAGGCCAGTAAAATAGTAGTGCCTTGGGCGGCCACCTTTTTAATGATTTCCCGGATTTGATGTATGCCTTGCGGGTCCAATCCGTTGGTAGGTTCGTCCAAGATCAAAATTTCCGGGTCGTTCAAGAGCGCGGAGGCAATGGCCAAACGCTGTTTCATGCCCAGGGAATAGGTCTCGAATTTACTGTGTTTACGATCCAACAAACCTACCAAAGCTAACTTTTCCTCAATTTTATCCGTAGGCACCTCCTTTATTTTACAGACCAATTTCAGGTTTTGTACTGCGGACATATACGGGTAAAAATTGGGCCGTTCTATAATGGCTCCCACCCTTTTTAACGCATTGTGGGTGGACACATTTCCATTGAACCATGAAAATTCGCCTTGGGTTTTGTTCACCACGTTCAGCACAATGCCCAAGGTGGTCGATTTTCCGCTCCCATTGGGTCCAAGTATCCCATATACATTGCCCTTTTCTATACAAAAAGAGAGATCTTTTACAGCGGTTAGATGCCCGAATTTTTTGGTAAGGTGGCTTACGGTAAGGATCGTTCCCAATATGGAAGGGTTTTTGATTTGTTTATAGTAACTTGACGAAGAAATGCTTATTTTGTTACAAACTAAGTCAATTTAAAAAGAAATACCATGTCGGAAGAACGATTGATGTCCAAAAAAAAGCCCGCCTATCCTATAATTGATGATTTGGAGGCTTATTTGGACCATTATAACCGTAAAATAGAAATTCCCATATTCTATGAGGATCTTTTGCGCTTTTCCGGTTCTATTGTAGTGTACGATTCCAAGGACGAGGACACCATGTGGATACGGGTGTACTATTCCGAATATGACAGGAAGGAAATAGACCTTAGCCTAAAAAAGGTATATTCCATATTGCATTCAGACGGGGGCGACCAGATCATACAATACTTAAATGTGGATGCGGTGGATTATTGCACTTTTGGAAATTCGAAACCTTTTCGCATTAAAATCAGGAATATCCTCAATGACAACTACACCTATTTCTATGTAAAAAAGGCCGATGCCTCCAGGGTGTACGGCTTGGAGTTGGAGCATATGTTATCGCCCTACAACCTCAATTTTTTGGTCTATAAAAACACGCTCATAGAGGAGCATATCGCCGGTATTCCCGGAGATGTGTTTATAAAGGATATGCTTCCGAAATGTTCGGAATCCGAAAAATCGCAACTGGCAAAAGAGTTTGTAAAATTTAATGAACGTTGTATGATACGCCTTTTGGGCGATATGCGCTCCTATAACTATGTGATCGTGCCCACGCACGATTTTGACCATGTGGTATACAAGATAAGGGCCATAGATTTTGATCAGCAATGTTTTGAGGGAAAACTGAAGGTGTACCGTCCCCAATTTTTTAAGGAAAATTATGCGATGGTAGCACTGGTCCGAGGCAAATTGCAGAACTATTCCGTGGACCAATACAAAATTGAGGAACGTTCCATTGTGGCCAAACGGATATTAAGCTCGGGCAACCGCATAAAAAAATTAATCGCCATCATTAAAACGGATCATATTTCCTTGCCCGAAAACATCAAGATGCTGCGGGAACAGATCTATGCATTGACCTTGGACAAGAAATTTAAAAAGTGCACCACCATGGGCCAGATTTTGTCCCTGGCCTTGGATTTTGTAAAACGGAACTATGAAAACGTAAGCATGCACCAGATCATCGAGAATAG
>JBGTBA010000177.1:0-6026 GCA_041749595.1 Flavobacteriaceae bacterium
ATGGGTTGATCTGCCAATCTCTGGAGGCACAACCGAACTTGCGGACCAAACGACCATTTCAGGTGACGGAACTCTGGGCAACGAATTTCAAGTAGCGGATAATGGCATCGCTACCATCAAAATTCAGGCTAATGCCGTTACTACAACAAAAATAGCGGACGCCAATGTAACCCCCATAAAAATAGAACCGGGAACAATTGGGCAAGTGCTGGGAACGGATGCCGCGGGGGACGTGGCTTGGTTAACACCTCTTCCTGTTGGAACCACAGAACTTGCGGACCAAATAACCATTACTGGCACTGGTGCTTTAGGCAACGAATTTGAGGTTGCAGACAACGGTATCTCTGCTATAAAGATTCAGGACGATGCCGTTACCACCTTAAAAATTGCTGATGATGCCGTTACTACAACAAAAATAGTGGACGCCAATGTAACCCCGGAAAAATTAGCACCCGGAACCGAGGGCCAGTTTCTTAGCACTATTGGGGGAGTTGTAGATTGGACCACGGTTACACCCGGATCTATAACTGGCACCGAGAATTCCATTTTTTTTGCGGATACGAATGGTTCTCCCATTAATGCCGAAGATGCGTTTCCGCAGAACAGCGGGGGTTTGTTTTGGAATCCTGTATCCAGGTTTCAAAGCGGTGCCCTATTTGTGGGATTAAAAAAAGGGGTGCCAAGCGAAACCGATAGCCCCGTTAGCAACGATGCCAAAGTGGTAATTGCCGAAAGGAATCCCGGTGCTTTAATGTATCCCCTTAAAATAGTGAACGAGGTTAGCAATGAATCGCCGAATGGATCCGCCGTTGGGCTATTGTTTTCAACAGAACTTCTAAACTCCCATGGAAAAGGGGCGTTGGCGTATGAAAGGAACGTAGTTGGTGCTCCCGGCAATTTTGCACGTGGCGATTTCCATTTTTTACAAAATTCCGTTGCAACTGCAACCAGCCCCACCTTAGTGGATGCTGTCATGACCATAAAAAATAACGGCAATGTCATTATTGCCCCCAATTCACGAAATTTAAGCCCACAACCCCCCCAAAAATTATACGTTGGCGGGGATATGCGCCTTACAGGTAGTTTCTTTGATTCATCAGCTATACCAAGCCCGGGGGTTGCCGGACAAATACTTTCTTCAACCGTTACTGGTACGGAATGGATAAATGCACCAACGGGGAGTGGAAATAATACAGCCTTCCTAGTGAATGGAGCTAACCTCGAAATAATCGATGCAAACGGAACCCTGAGCGTGCCCCTGAACCAAATTGACACGGACGACCAGAACGCCGTGGCGGTGCCCGTGGCAGCAACGCCGACAAATTACACCGCCGCAACACCAGACGTGGAGGCCCACCTTGCGGGAATCGACTTGGCTTTGGCGACAGCTGGGGGAACCAATCTTTCAAAAAATAACCTAACTCAAAATGCTGATTTAGTAAGAACTTATGAAATTACCAATGCAACCCAAAGCCTAATTTTTTCAGGTGCAGGAAATGTAGGTATAGGAAACTTTGGTGGTGCTAATCCAGCTTTATCGACCGACAAACTAGATGTAAATGGACAAATAAGGGCAAGACAAGGTTTTGCGGCAAATGGTGGTACAGTAGGGCAACCTAGTTTTGGTTTTCATACTGGAGGGGATTCAGATACAGGTTTGTATAGACCTGCAGCCGATGAAATAGGTTTTTCGGTTGGTGGTGTTGAAGCGATGCGGGTTGATGAGTTTACCACAGGAAGCACACAAATACTTGTACAGGAAAGACTTGGCATAGGTTTCAATCTGCCTCCTGATGCAAACTATTCAGATTTGGATGTTAATTCCACATTACAAGTGGCTGGTTCTTTTGCAACTGCCATTTTTGCAACATCAGGGAATTTAACTTTAAACGATACCCATCACACCATTATTCTTGGTGGAAACCACAACATTACATTGCTTGCCGCCGGTAGTTTTACCGGTAGAATTTATATTATAAAAAACACTACCGGCTTTACACCAACAATTACCTCTTATATAGATTCATTTGGGACACCCACAATGACTATTCCTGCCGGAGTGATTCATTTACAGAGCGATGGTAGTAACTGGCAACAAATCAACTAATGAAACAACTACTTTACATAGTATTTTTTCTAGTTGGTCTTTTTACACAAGCCCAATCCGCCCTGTACAATTCGGGCAACCTCCGCATCCATCCCAATGGGCAATTGGGGTTCCACACCAACTTGGTAAACGACGGGGTGTTGGACCAAAATGTGGGTCTGGCGGGGTTTTACGGCCCCAATGCCCTTACGGTGTCCGGTGCCTTTGTGCCCCAATTTTTTGATGTGGAAATTGCCGTAGCCAACAGCCTGCTGCTGAATACCGGGATCAGTGCCGCCAACAATACCAATTTTATTGTGGGCGATGTGCGTACCCCCCGCAACCAACCCGATGTCTTTTACCACTTTTTGGCCGATGCCTTTTTTGTGGGCGAGGGCAACGGCACCAAAATAGATGGTTATGCCGCCGTGAGCGGGCAACAGAATTTTACCTTCCCGATCGGTGATGCGGTATTTTTACGTCCGCTGATCTTAAATTTGTCCGGCAACAATGCCCTGGCCAAAGCGGCTTATTTCTTTGAAGATCCCAATAATCCCTCCACTTTTCCGGCGTTCGATACCGAGCGCAGACCCAGAACACTGGGCCCGGTGAGCACGGTGGAATTTTGGCGGTTGGAGGGCAATGTAACCTCCAACATCAGCATCAGTTGGAACGACAGGAGCAACATTGGGGCGTTAAATGCGGATGTCAATACCATTATCCCGGTGGGATGGAGCAAAACGGGCAATATTTGGGTCTCCTTGGGGGTTACCGCCCGCGCGGGCGATTTAAGTCAGGGTTTTGTAACCTCAGAAAACGTTGTGCCGGACGATTACGAGATCATTACTTTTGGTAGTCTGGCCACCCCGGAAGACATCCTAACGCTGGATAACTATATTGTAACACCCAATGGCGATGGCATTAACGATGAGCTCATCATCCCCGAACTGGAACTTTCGCCCAATAACAGCGTCCGGATTTTTGACCGCAACGGCCTGTTGGTCTTTGAGCAGCTCAACTATAGTAACGGGTTCAACGGCATTGCCAATACCGGAAATTTGGTCATTAACCGGGAAGCGGGCCTGCCCCAAGGGGTTTATTTCTATCTGGCAACCCTGGACGACCTAGGGTTGGATTTTCAGGGCTTTTTGTATTTGAGCAACAAATAGGTACCATCCCCCCGCTACCGCACGAATCCTTTCACCCCGCTACCGCACGAATCCTTTCGTGTGGCACATATTTATATAGTTACAATAGCCTGACCGAACTTTGAAAAAGAAATAAATTATTTAGATTTGTTTATTCACGTTTTTCTATGAGCCCCTGATGTAGCCACAAAATAACCCCTGCCCCAAAGATGCCTGCCCCAAAAAAGACGAGATACATGCTTGTTCTCCCGTATCAACTTATACGAACTCTTCCCTATAAGATATTGTACCAGCTTGGATACGGACACAGAAAGGTGGACATGATCCTTCGAAACATGACCCTTCAATATCTCAACATCATTGCTCTTACATATTTCCCGAAGTAGCTCCCGAACACGGATTCCAACAGCCCCGCTCAAAACTTTTTTCCTATATTTGGTTATCCATACTATGTGGTACATACAATCATAGGTGGTATGCGATGTCTTTCGGTAATTTTGCATATCACAAATATATAAAACTAAAGTCGTCGCCTAAAGGCGAGGGATTTTTTCCCAGAATGATACATTAAAAACAACACTATACAATGAAAAAACATATCTTTTTAGTCCTAGGTTTCGCAACTTTAAGTTCCTTTCTTACCGCTCAAACTCTGGAAAAGCAAGCTCCGACAGGATTCGATCAGGTACAGTCCGCTGTAGCTAAAGGAAAAATTGACAGTATTTCCTACCCGTCCAAAACTGTTGGTAACAACCGAACTGCACTAATCTACACGCCTCCGGGCTATAAAAAAGGAACCCGTTATCCTGTTCTTTATCTTTTGCACGGCATTGGTGGCGACCAAAATGAGTGGTTAAAGCATGGTACACCACAGGTTATTTTTGATAATCTGTATGCGCAGGGTAAAATGGAACCTATGATTGTAGTAATGCCCAACGGAAGGGCCATGAAGGACGACCGCGCCATAGGTAATATGTTCGATCCCGAACGGGTGGAAGCCTTTACCACTTTTGAAAAAGATCTGCTAAATGACCTTATCCCCTATGTACAGAAGAATTTTAAAGTGTATGCCGATAGGGAACACAGAGCCCTTGCCGGTTTGTCTATGGGAGGTGGACAATCCCTGAATTTCGGACTTGGAAATCTGGATACTTTTGCCTGGGTTGGTGGATTTTCCTCTGCGCCCAATACCAAAACTCCCGAAGCACTGGTTCCTAATCCGGCTAAAGCAGCAGAAATGCTCAAATTACTCTGGATTTCCTGTGGTGATGCCGACGGTTTAATGCCTTTTAGCAAACGGACCAGTGACTATTTACGGAAGAACGACGTACCTCATATTTTTTATGTAGAACCCGGAGGACATGATTTTGACGTTTGGAAAAATGACCTATACCTATTTTCACAACTGCTGTTTAAACCCGTAAACAAGAAATTATTCAATAAATACAGTGTGTTGGGTTCCCCTGCCGCAACCAACATACGCAACGCAGCCTATCCACAGGTATTACCGGACAGTCGGGTTATTTTTAAAACCAAAGCTCCTGATGCGCAAAAGTTGCAAATCGATTTGGGGAAAAAATACGATATGGTGAAAGATGAAGAAGGCTACTGGACAGTAATCACCGACTCGATTACTGAAGGTATCCACTACTATTCCCTAATTATCGATGGTGTTGCCGTGGCAGATCCGGCAAGCGAGGGATTCTACGGAATGGGAAGAATGGCCAGTGCCATTGAAATCCCTTTTAAAGGCGATGACTACTACGCAATAAAAGATGTGCCCCACGGTGATATCCGAATGAAACGCTACTTTTCTAAGGTTACCAATGACTGGAGACGGATGTATGTGTATACTCCGGCAGGATATGATGAAAATGTTAGCTCGAAATACCCGGTGTTGTATATTTTACATGGCTGCGGGGAAGACGAGCGAGGATGGGCCAACCAGGGGAAAACCGATTTAATTCTGGATAACCTGATTGCAGCTCAAAAAGCAGCTGCCATGCTGGTGGTGATGGTAGACGGCAATATGCCCGGACGTGGAGGACTTGCCGGTTTCAATGAAAATGTGCTAAAACTATTTGAAAATGAACTAAAGAATGAAGTGATTCCCGTTGTAGAAAAAAACTACCGGGTACTGACTGACGCCAATCAGCGGGCACTGGCAGGTCTGTCTATGGGTGGCTTACAGACGCTCCATGCCGGGGTTAAGAATACGGATTTGTTTTCTTATTTGGGCGTGTTTAGCTCCGGTTGGTTTGCCAATAATACAGAACTCTCCGATCCTCAATATGCCTTTATGAAAGAACATACCGCAACCATAAACGCCAACTTAAAAAAGTTCTATATTTCCATGGGAGGTAAGGAAGATATTGCCTATGAAAATTGCAAGGTAATGTTGGGAAAATTTGATGAGATGGGCATAAAATACGAGTATAGCGAATATCCCGGCGGTCATGCCTGGCCTGTTTGGCGACACGATTTGTTTATGTTTGCGCAGCAGGTTTTTAAGTAGAGACTGAGATTTTACAAAGTTAAAAGGCTGTGCCATTTCAAATATTATAAGAAGTTGAGACGTTAAAGAACACATACCTGTAGGCGCTCGTCACAGACGAGCGCTAGCGGGGACTGCTATTTTACAAGAAAAAAACCCGGTAGCGCGGATTTGCAATCCGTGCCCATGAAACAAAGAAAGTTAGCTATAACAAACAACTATAAAAATCGTAGATTTACTGTTTTTTGATGAATGTCTACAAAGTATAAAGCAACAACCACAGAGGAAGCCTAGTTTA
>JBGTBA010000178.1:0-48830 GCA_041749595.1 Flavobacteriaceae bacterium
TGATCAACGAATTTAAAACCGATGCACCAACCTTCGCTATTTTAAAACATAACAATGCCTGCGGATTGGCCACTCGCGACACCATTCACCAAGCGTATGTAGATGCCTTGGCCGGAGATCCGGTATCGGCTTTTGGCGGAATTTTGATCAGCAATGTGGAAATTGACGCCCCAACCGCAACCGAAATCCACGACCTGTTTTGTGAGGTTGTCATTGCGCCAAGTTATTCCAATGAGGCCATTGAAATCCTTACGGCTAAAAAGAACCGCATTCTCTTGGTTCAAAATCAGATAAAACTGCCAAACAGTTTGGTAAGAAGCTGTTTAAACGGCATGCTTGTACAAGAAAAGGACAACAAAACCGATGATTTGGGGGATCTTGCCTACGCCACGGATAAAAAACCCTCGCCCCAAGAGTTGGATGATCTTATCTTCGCCTCCAAATTGTGCAAGCACACCAAGAGCAACACCATTGTTTTGGCAAAGAACAGGCAGCTATGTGCCAGCGGCACAGGCCAGACCTCCCGGGTTGATGCATTGAACCAGGCCATTCACAAGGCCAATTCGTTTAAATTTGACCTAAAAGGGGCGGTAATGGCCAGCGATGCCTTTTTCCCTTTCCCCGATTGCGTGGAAATTGCCCATAAAAGCGGAATCGGCAGTGTAATTCAGCCGGGCGGGTCTATTAAAGACCAATTGAGCATTGATTATTGTAATGAAAATGGGGTTGCAATGGTAATCACGGGCACACGTCATTTTAAGCATTAATTTCACTACTTTTGTCGATAAAACGTACTGTTAAACCGAAACCAAATTAAGAATTATGGGATTTTTTGATTTCTTGATCGAGGAGATAGCCATTGACCTGGGCACGGCTAATACCCTCATTATTCACATGGATAAAGTAGTAGTGGACAGTCCATCCATTGTCGCAAGGGACCGCATTAGCGGGAAGATCATCGCTGTCGGAAAGGAAGCCAGCATGATGCAGGGAAAGACCCATGAGAACATCAAGACCATACGTCCGCTTAAAGATGGGGTAATAGCCGACTTTGATGCGTCCGAAAAGATGATCAACATGTTCATCAAAAACATTCCCGCATTGAAGAAAAAATGGTTCCCACCGGCATTGCGAATGGTGATCTGCATCCCCTCAGGAATTACCGAGGTAGAAATGCGCGCGGTACGGGAATCCGCGGAAAGGGTAAACGGAAAAGAGGTGTACCTTATCCATGAGCCCATGGCCGCGGCCATAGGGATTGGATTGGACATTATGCAACCCAAGGGCAATATGATAGTGGATATTGGTGGAGGAACAACCGAAATTGCCGTGATAGCCCTTGGGGGTATTGTTTGTGATAAATCGGTCAAGATTGCCGGCGATGTGTTCACCAACGATATTGTCTATTACATGCGCACACAACATAACCTGTACGTGGGTGAAAGTACGGCCGAAAATATAAAAATACAGATCGGCTCTGCCTCTGAGGACTTACAATCCCCCCCAGAAGATATGCATGTTCAGGGACGGGATCTGTTGACCGGAAAACCGAAGCAGGTACAGATTTCCTACAGGGAAATTTCAAAAGCCTTGGACAAATCCATTCTCCGGGTAGAAGATGCGGTAATGGAAACATTGTCCCAGACCCCTCCGGAATTGGCGGCTGATATTTACAATACGGGGATTTATATGGCAGGTGGCGGTTCCATGCTAAGAGGTTTGGACAGAAGATTGTCACAAAAAACAGATTTGCCGGTTTATATCGCAGAAGACCCTTTGAGAGCGGTAGTGAGAGGAACAGGGATTGCCTTAAAAAATTTAGAGCGGTACAGGAGCATCTTGATTAAATAGCCCTTAAGAGGAACTAGGGAGTTTTACTTTCTTTGGGGACGTGTCGCATAGATTTCACCAAAACCTAAAAAGTTAATGCAGCAGATTATCAACTTTATAATAAGATATAAAAACTTTTTGCTTTATATCTTATTGTTTATGACGGCATTGGTGTTTTCCGTCCAATCCCATTCCTATCATACTTCCCGATTTTTTAATTCCGCAAACTGGATATCTGGCAATATCTATAAAATGTCCAACAATATTACCACTTATTTCAATTTGGATGTTGAGAACAAAAGACTTCTAGAGGAAAACAAAAGACTCAGGATCTTGTTGATCAATCAAAAAACGACCGATCTGCTGGAAATAGACACAACGGCGATCCGTTATACCATCGTTTCGGCCCAAGTAATCAAGAACAGTTATGCCAACCCAAAAAACTATATCACCATAAACAAAGGAAAAAAACAGAACATAGGGCAAGATATGGGCGTCATTACCAGCAACGGAATTTTGGGCATCGTGGAAAATACCTCGACCCATTTTGCAACGGTCCAAAGTATTTTGAACACAAAATCAAACATTAATGCTAAAATAAAAAACACAAATTATAATGGTTCCCTAATATGGGACACTAAGGCGTACAACGTAGCGCAATTGGTGGATGTTCCCAGATTGGTGCCCTTGAGGGTTGGCGATACCATCGTCACTGGGGGTATGTCCAGTATATTTCCGGAGAACATCCCAATCGGCACCATTAAAAAATTTGAGCTCAATACATCTAAAAGTTCCTATACCGTTGATATAGCTCTCTTTAATGACATGACCAACCTAAAAAACGTTTATGTCATAGACAATCTTAACAGACCGGAAATACGACAATTAGAATCCAAAACGGCTGATGGGCAATAACTCTTACTTTACAAATAGCATTCGGTTTATCTTGCTCGTACTTTTGCAAGTGTTGATATTCAACAAGCTGAATTTTTTTGGTTATATAAACCCTATGGTCTATATCTTGTTCCTTTATTGGTATCCCATTAAAGAAAATAGGGCCATGTTTATAAGTGCGGGCTTTTTGTTGGGGTTAACAATAGACTTCCTGTCCGACACTATGGCCTTGCATGCGGCCTCTACGGTGACCATAGCCTATTTTAGGCCTATTATAATGAGGTTCTGTTTTGGTGCAAACCTTGAATTTCAAAGTTTTAAATTATCCAATGCAACAAAATTACAACAAATTACATTTTTAGCGTTATTGGTTATAGTGCACCACGTGATGTTCTTTTCGTTGGAAATTTTCAGTTTTGCCAACTTGCTCTTAATTTTAAAGAAAATTTTGTCCATAGGTGCCTCAACCTTGGTTTTGTGTTTATTGTTAAGTTCACTTTTTAGTACTCGGAAAGAATGAAAAAGATACTTTTATCATCCATTATCCTTATCATTGGAATAACATTTATAGGTAGGTTGTCCTATCTGCAACTGTTCGGTTTTTCCCTTGATCAGATTAAAGAGGATCCTGCAATTAAGACCATTTATGACTATCCGGAAAGAGGTTACATATATGACAGGAATGGGGAACTTTTGGTTGCCAACCAGCCGGCCTACGATGTAATGGTCATCCCTAGGGAGGTTAAACCATTGGACACATTGGAGTTCTGTACCCTTCTTGGGATAGATAAAGAAAGTTTTATTAAAACCATAACCAAGGCAAAAATATATTTCCCAAGGCTCCCTTCCATGCTGGTACCCCAACTTTCTAAAGAAGACTATGCCAGGCTACAGGAAAAAATGAGGCACTTTGCAGGATTCTACATCCAAAAAAGGTCGTTGCGGTATTATGCCACACATAGCGGTGCAAACGTATTGGGATACATCAGCGAGGTAAATGAAAACGATTTGGAAAGAAATCCATACTATGTGGCCGGAGAGCTTACCGGTAGGACCGGTGTGGAAAAATCCTATGAGGAAATCCTCAGGGGGAAAAAAGGGGTTAAATATATACAGAAAGACCGATTTAACCGGGATATAGGCCCTTATAAAGGTGGCAGATTGGACACCTTACCGGACCAGGGAACCGAAATCCATTTAACCTTGGATAAAGTACTACAGGAATATGGGGAAAAATTGATGCATGGCAAACATGGCGGAGTCGTTGCCCTGGAACCGAGCACCGGTGAAATATTGGCACTTATATCCGGCCCTACCTATGACCCAGCCATTTTAGTGGGCAGGGACAGATCCAAGAACTATACCAAACTTTATTATGATACCATTGCCAAGCCCACATGGGACAGGTCCATATTGGCCGAACCCTCGCCCGGATCTCCCTTTAAGACCCTGAACGCCCTCATTGCACTACAGGAAGGTGCCATTACCCCGGAAACGACCATACAGTGTTACAATGGTTTTTATGTGGGGAATAAAAAAAGAGGGTGTCATTGCGGGGGCGGGAGCCGTGATCTGAACACGGGTATCTTCAAATCCTGTAACGCCTATTTTGCAGGTACGTTCAGGAAGATATATGAGCATTTCCCAACTATGGACGAGGGTATGGATGTATGGGAAAAACATATGAAAAGTTTTGGCCTTGGTCAATTTTTAGGGTACGACCTCCCTACGGGAAGACCGGGTAGAATCCCCAATAAAGAGTATTACGATAGGCTATATGGCGATAACAGATGGTCTTCTTCCTATATCATCTCCAATGCCATAGGTCAAGGAGAAGTAGCCGCCACGCCAATACAATTGGCCAATATGATCGCCGCGATTGCCAATAGGGGCTATTACTATACCCCCCACATACTAAAGGGCATCCGTGATGAGCCCATTACCAATCCCGAATTTACAGAACGAAAATATACGACCATAGAGAGAAAATATTTTGAACCGGTAGTTCGAGGCATGGCCGACGTGTATACAAAAGGTACGGCAAGAGGTGTGCAGGTCCCGGGGATTGAAATCGCGGGCAAAACGGGGACCGTGGAAAACTTCACAAAAATAAATGGGGTGCGCACACAACTTACGGACCATTCCGTATTCGTAGCCTTTGCCCCCGTGGACAATCCCAAAATAGTCCTGGCCGTTTATATAGAAAATGGTTATTTCGGTGCCCGTTACGCCGGGCACATAGCCTCTCTGATGATCGAAAAATACATTAAAGGGGAAATTACCAGAAAAGACCTGGAAAAAAGAATGCTGGAGAAAACCTTGGAACACGAATACGCCAAGCCCTACAGTGGACAACCTTTCAAAATAAACGAGCGTGTCTGGTAAGAACTTTCTAAAGCGGATTGACTGGCTTGTTGTTCTACTCTATATTTTGTTGGTTGGCATTGGGTGGCTCAACATTTACTCCGCTACCTTTACGGATAGCGATCCTTCCGTTTTTAATTTCTCTTCAATGCACGGAAAACAACTCTTCTTTATTGCGGCCAGCAGTATCGCAATTGTAGTTGTTCTGGCCATTGAGACCAGCTTTTATGAACGCTTTTCCAGCTTGTTGTACATTATCTCAATGGTATCGTTGCTGGGTCTTTATGCGTTTGGTACAACCATTTCAGGTGCGACTTCCTGGTATAATTTGGGGTTTTTCAACCTACAGCCCTCCGAACTGGCAAAAGTTGCCACTGCCTTGGCTTTGGCCAAATACCTTAGCGACATACAGACGGATATTAAAAGGCGCAAGGACCAACTCTATGCCGTTTTAATTATCCTCATTCCCATATTTCTAATTGTGCCACAGCCGGATCCGGGGAGTGCATTGGTCTTCTTTGCCTTGGTTTTTGTTCTTTTTAGGGAAGGGCTACCCTTGTTTTATTTGCTGATCGGGACTTTGCTCATCGTTGTTTTTATTGCCACATTAATGTTTGGGACTATTTGGATAAGTATTGTACTGGCTTTGCTGATCTCCATTTTCTTTTTACTGAAACGAAAGGATTTCAAGGTTCCCATAGTGCCGGTGATCTCTTTTTCTGTCGTTGCAATCGCTTTTTCATTGTCCGTGGATTTTGTGTTCAACTCTGTTTTTGAACAAAGGCACAGAGATCGTTTCAGTCTGTGGCTGCGATTGGAAAAAGATCCCGGAAAAATAGAGGAAATCCAAAAGACCATTGGCTACAACACCTATCAATCCGAAAAAGCGATCGAGTCCGGCGGGCTGTTTGGAAAAGGATTTTTGGAAGGAACTCGTACCAAAGGGGATTTTGTGCCGGAACAGCACACAGATTATATCTTCAGCACGGTTGGGGAAGAATGGGGCTTCATGGGGACTGCAACAATTGTACTTCTTTATACCTTTTTGCTCCTGAGATTGGTCCACTTGGCGGAACGTCAAAAAAATGCCTTTAGTAGAACGTACGGTTATGGTGTTATTTCCATTCTGCTTATCCACTATTTTATCAATATAGGTATGGTCATTGGGTTATTGCCCACCATTGGGATACCGTTGCCCTTTTTTAGTTATGGGGGATCCGGGCTCTTATTTTTCACTATTCTGTTGTTTGTTTTTTTAAAGCTGGACGCCAACCGATTGAACGAGTGGGATTAAAACCTGTCTTATAAGAGCCATAACGTTTATTCCATCAAAAACCCCAATCGTTCCCGTTTGTGTCCTTTTCCAGCCGGGCCTGAACGTTTTTGGGCATTCCCCGAAAGAAATCGATGCCCGTCATCCCTTCCAATTTATCTACCGATACCACAAATTTATCCAACGGTAAAGTACTTTCCCTATGTTCCATTAAAAATGCAATGATAGAGATGCCATCCCTATTTTGCCGGGCCACGATTTTATAAAAGTGCCGAGGTACGGCAACATCTTCTTTGCCTATTTTTGGTAGCCCCTTTTCCAAAACCCCTCCGGTGACCACAAAAAGAGTGTCGTATTTTCTCGCCCAAGAGCGCACCTGTTGTTCCAACCTGTTCCAGACGCCTGCATTAAAGGCCTTGTCCTGTGGGGCAATGTTGCTGGTATAAAACGTTTCATTGTAGGCCTGTTCCGAAAACCGACGGTCCCCGGCCGGACAAAGATGGCCCCGATCGTACCCAGAACCACTATAGTTGCGCCAATCGGCGGATTTGGATTCTACTTTGGGGTCTTCCCTAAAATAAGGCCTTTTACGGTTATCCTGTGTAAGTTGGTCCCTGCTAAGGCTATAGAGTACCCATTCTGCCTGTTCATAAGGTTCGTTGTATGAGAAGGAAAAATAGGTATGGGCAACAACGTTGCCCGTCGTGGAGCTGGGCAGGAACTCCTGCGGAAATGCGGTGGGCGCACTTTTTTGGTTTTCGTTGGGATAGGGTTCCGTTCCGTAAAAGTTCTCAAAAGCCCAAAAGCCTATAAGGCACAATGCCATTAAAGAAGGATATAGGTAGTTCCTTTTCATAAAGAATGTTGTTTTGACAAAGGTAAGGAAGATCAAACCAATGTGAAAAGATCAGTGGATCCAAGCGATTTATAAATCATTTCCTTAATGATCAAAATAAGTATGAGACCAAACCCAAGGTCAAGGGAGATCGATGATTGATTTTCTTCGACATGTTTTAGATTAAAACATTTTACATTTATCTTTGAGCTTTTTGCTTAAAAACCTGAACCTAAGCTCGATTTAGGTATCTTTAATCTGTCGGGTTTTAACCAAATAAAAAGTCGGTATGTTTTAGGAATTCTGTATTTTAGTGGAATGTCCGGTGGATTATTGCGAACCAACCCCATTAATACTGACAACGTAAATACCACAAAGGCCGCTGATCGTTTAAATAGATTCCATGAAGTACAACAGGTTACTTTTTCTTTTCTTTTTTTTTTTGCGCTATTGACCGGTTGTCGATCTTTTAGACAGAACCATCCCGGGACCGACCGGAATCCCACGGTCATTTCCATCGGTAGCGTAAGGAACTTGCCCATTGGTTCTTCTGTAACGGTACAGGGAACTGTTATTGTTGCTTCTGGTTCTTTTGCTTCTTCTTCGCCCTATGGCTATGCCATTCAAGACAATACCTCGGGAATTTATATAATAGATTCCATACCTAGTAAATTCCGGCTTGGAGAACTTATAAAAGTTACGGGGACGTCTCAAAAGACCAATGGGATGCTCGCCATAAATAAGAGATCCGTAACCCGCAAAGGAAAGAGCCCCCACATAGCGCCCTTGCTGATAAGGACGGGAAACGTTAACAATGGCACAGAAGGGTTGCTTGTCCATACTGGAGGTATCCTTGACAGTCTTAAGGGCGATCTCCCCTACGGATACAAATTATTCATCAACGATGGGTCGGGTACACTGACTGTGTTTGTCAATACTTCCACAGGATTGCTTGATGGCATATCCCCGTGGAAGGTATTGGACAGTCTATCCGTAACCGGGTTTTTGGCACAATATGATGGTACATTTGAAATTGAACCCAGGGTACTTGGCGATATTCGGGTATTAAGCAGGGATTGAAGGTAGTTAAAATCCATCTCCTTGTGTACATAAAAGGCCTATTCCATGACAATTGGCCTCAACAACTCCCAAACATTCTCCGCCAAAATTTGCTGTCCTTCCACGGTGGGGTGAATGCCGTCTGCTTGGTTCAATTCGGGAATACCGCCCACATTTTCCAACAGAAAGGGTACCAAATAAATGTCATTGGCTTCGGCCAATTCCGGAAAGATATTTTTAAATTCCGTGGTATAGGCAGCTCCCATGTTGGGAGGCATTTGCATGCCTGTGAGTATAATTTTGGTTTCCTTGTTTTTCTCCAACACAAAGTCTATAATTTCCTGAAGGTTTTTTCGGGTTTCTTCCAAAGGAATCCCCCGAAGGCCATCGTTGGCACCCAATTCCAGCACAAAAATAGCGACGTCCTGATTAAGCACCCAACTTATCCTGCTTTTCCCGGCGGCCGTGGTCTCACCACTTAGTCCTGCATTGATGACCTCATAGGGAAGCCCCAAGGAGTCCAGTTTTCTTTGGATTACCGACGGGAAAGCATCATTGGGATCCAATCCCATTCCGGCCGTTAGGCTATTGCCAAAGAACAGTATTTTTTTCGTATTTGTTACCTTTTCAGTAGCCTCAAGTATCAGGGTCACCGTAGGGTTTTCTTGTTTTTTTGTTTGGTTTTCGCCACAAGAAATACCACATACAAACACCAAAAAATAACAAAAGATTAACAAGGTTCTCACGGGTCTAGGGAATATATTCAAAATCATTTCTTTAATTTGTCCGCTTTGTAAACTTGAAATTATAAAGCCGTTACATGACAAAGATATTAAACGTTGCGCATCTTGAGAAAAACTATAGCAGTGGTTTAAAAAAACTTACCGTACTGCACGACATTAGTTTTAGCGTAGAAGAAGGCGAAACCTTTGCTATTGTTGGCCCTTCCGGAAGTGGCAAGACCACATTATTGGGACTCTGCGCCGGTCTGGACCAGCCCGATGCCGGTTCAATTTCGTTATGTGGTACGGAATTAAATGGATTAACCGAAGACGAACGGGCCTTGCTTCGAAATAAAAACATTGGTTTTGTTTTTCAGGATTTTCAACTCTTACCCACGCTTACAGCTTTAGAAAATGTAGCCGTTCCTTTAGAATTGCAAGGTGCTAAAAATGCCATGATTGTAGGCAAAGAACTTTTGGAAAAAGTGGGTCTTGGAGATCGTTTTCACCACTATCCTTCGCAGCTTTCCGGAGGCGAACAACAACGCGTAGCCTTAGCCAGAGCATTCTCCAACAAACCCTCTGTGCTTTTTGCCGATGAACCAACGGGAAATCTGGACGCAGAGACCGGCGAAAAAGTAATCCAATTGCTCTTCGAATTGAACAAGGAATTGGGTACTACACTGATCATTGTGACCCACGATCTGGAATTGGCGCAAAAAACACAGCGCATATTACGGTTAAAAGGCGGAAAAATAATTGCAGATCAAGTGACTGCCTTATGAAGCAGCAACCTAATATTACCTCCCCCGGAGCCGATTTTGGATGGCTCCTGAAAATGGCATGGCGCGACGGAAAAGCGAGCCTGAGAAAACTAACCCTATTTATGGCTTCTATTGTTTTAGGCATTGCGGCTGTAGTTTCCATTCAATCCTTTGGCGATAATTTAAAAAGTAACATTGCCCAACAGTCCAAATCGCTAATGGGCGCCGATTTTAAAATTGATAGCAATAAGCCGGTAAATGACAAAGTGACGGCCATCATTGACTCCCTAGGCGGTGCCAGCGCCCGGGAAATTAGTTTTTCTTCCATGGCGGCTTTTCCCAAAAACAGGAGCAGCAAGTTGGCGCAGATTCGAGGTATAGAAACCGGTTTCCCGTTCTATGGAGAATTAGAGACCACGCCCGAAACAGCTTCCAACGATTTCCAAAAACAGGGTGGCGCCCTGGTAGATGCCACCGCCATGTTTCAGTTAGACCTGCGCCCCGGGGACAGTATCAAGGTTGGCAACATTACCTTGCCCATAACCGGAGCTTTAAATTCAATTCCAGGAAGTTCCTCCATTTTTGGTGCTGTAGCACCCCCTGTAGTTATTCCCTATAATCTAATTGCCGCAACCGGACTTGTACAAACAGGTAGTCGTATAGATTATGATTATTATTTTGAGGCGAATGCCGATTTGGATATGGACAAATTACGCAATTCCTTGGAAGAGCGACTGAAAGCGGAGGATGCGGACATCGAAACCCATACGTCCAGCAGCCGAAGATTAGGCCGCCGATACGACAATTTTGGCAAGTTCCTAAACCTCATTGCCTTCATTGCCCTTTTATTGGGGTGTGTAGGTATTGCCAGTGCCATCAATATCTATATCAAACAAAAATTACGTGCTGTGGCCGTACTTAAATGCCTCGGTGCCACGAAAAAACAGACTTTTTTAATCTATTTAATACAAATTGCCTTTATTGGTTTAATGGGTGGAAGTATGGGTACCGCCCTTGGGTTGTTTATTCAGTATTTGTTTCCTTTTTTACTGCAAGATTTACTGCCCATTAATGTACAGATTTCCATAGTACCGGAAGCCATTGTTATGGGGCTTGTACTGGGGGTTTTAATGTCTGTCCTGTTTGCCTTATATCCTTTAATGGGTACTATATACACCTCTCCCTTGCAGGCCTTACGGGTTCAGGCAGAACATAGTTCCAAATCGGTAAAAGCGGGCATGCTGGTTTTATTGGGCATTTTTATTTTCATTTATCTTTTTTCTTTTTGGTTATTAAAGGATTGGCGTTACGCATTTGCTTTTGTAGCTGGCGTACTGATCACTTTTTCCATCCTCATCGGAATTTCAACCCTTTTTATGAGAGGTATAAAAAAATATTTTCCGCATACTTGGGGTTTTATTGCCCGACAGAGTTTGTTGAATCTTTTCCGGCCTCAAAACCAGACTTTAATTTTGGTCATCGCTATAGGTGTGGGTACATTTCTAATCAGCACCCTCTATTTTACCAAAGATGTGCTTTTGGCGCAGGCCTCCATTGAGGGGCAAGTCAATAGCCCCAATATTATTTTGCTCGATGTGCAAACCGAACAAAAGGAGGCCGTGGCGCAAAGCATAACCGAAAAAAAACTGCCGCTTCTTGATGACATCCCCATAGTGACCATGCGCATTACCAGTATTAACGGAAGGTTGGTGAACGAAATACGTCAGGACAGTACCTCCAAAGTGAATCGTTGGATCCTAGATCATGAGTTTCGGGCTACATACCGGGATTCCCTTATTGCTTCTGAAATGCTTCAAGAAGGGCAATGGACGCCCAGTGTTTCCTCTACCGCTCTCATTCCGATATCGGTAAGCGATAATTTTGCCCTAGATGCCAAAGTTGGTGTTGGGGACTATATTATTTTCAACGTACAGGGGGTGCTATTAAACACCAAAGTAGGTAGTATAAGAACGGTGGACTGGAGCAGGATGCAGCCCAATTTCACCATCGTTTTTCCCATGGGTGTGTTGAACAAAGCCCCGCAGTTCCGGGTGCTTACCACAAAGGCTCCGGATGAACAATCGTCGGCGGCATTGCAACGGGAATTGGTGTCTAAATTTCCGAATATCTCTATTTTGGATTTACGCCAATTACTAACGGTGGTAGAAAAATTACTGGGTAAGATTTCTTGGATCATCAACTTTATGGCCTTTTTCAGTATTTTCACCGGAATCATTGTGCTACTTGGTGCCATACGCACCAGTAAGTACCAACGCATACGGGAGAGTGTTTTGTTGCGCACCTTAGGGGCTACGGGTAAGCAAGTGCTTAAAATAACGGCTTTAGAGTATTTATATCTTGGGATTTTGGGCAGTTTGTCCGGAATACTATTGTCGTTACTAAGCAGTCAAATCCTCGCACTTTGGATGTTTGAAGCTCCTTTTGTACCGTCATGGCGGCCATTTTTGGTTTTGTTTCCCGGAATTACACTGCTGGTTCTGGCTATTGGTCTGGGAAATAGTATAGGTGTCATAAAAAGTCCGCCCTTGGCCGTGCTACGTAAAGAAGCCGTATAGTATAAAAGTGGTGCCTCCGATTTCTTTTGAAAATAGAGTCTACATAATGCTCCAAAAATGCACCTTACAATGATACGGATGTGAATGGTTTCAGTAAATAAGCACATACCTTATTTATATTGTGCCATCTAAACGACGATAAATTATATAACAAGCAGAGAATTGAATGAATATATGCGAATCACATTATTTTTTTCTATCTTGGACATGAGCGATTAAAAAACAAGATACCGATGAACACTAGAAAAGTTGCTGTCTTGGGACCCATCCCCAGAGATCATATTACCACACACAACGGAGAAGTCATAGAAAAATATGGCTGTGCCACGCATACGGCCATAGCCATTTCCAATCTTTTGGGAGCAGATGATATGGTCATCCCGGTAACCCATGTGCGAAGACAGGATGAAGGGGCCATACGCAAAATCTTCGATCCCTATCCCAACATTATCTTATCGCATATTGATTCCGAGGCGGACCAAGGGGATGTCATCAACCTAAACTTTGTGGATCAGAACAAAAGGTTGGAAAAGCAGGTCGCCTTTATGAACCCCATTATACCCGAGGATATAATAGATCTATTGGACTGCGAGGTTTTTGTCTTTGTTCCGGTAACCGATTTTGAAGTGCCTCTGGAAACATTGAAATTCATAAAAGAAAATAGTAACGGGATTATTGTTTTTGATGCGCACGGACCAACCAACACGCTGACCATCCATGGGGACAGGCTCATGAAATTCTGGGTAGATAGGGATCGCTGGCTACCTTACATAGATGTTCTCAAAATGAACTTGGAAGAAGCAAATTGCAGTTGGTTTGAAAAAGAGTACCAACTTTCCGACCTGGAGCGCAACGAAGAAATAGCCATGGAGAAATTGCCTCATTTTGCCAGACATTGCCTAAGTAAAGGCCTAAAAGCGCTCTATATAACCTTGGATTCAAGGGGTGTTATGGTGTACACCATGAAAAATGGGGTCTTTCACGAACAATTGGTGCCTTCCGTAAAAGTGGGCAAGGTAATAGATACCACGGGTTGTGGGGATTCTTTTGCGGGCGGCGTGGCTTTTGGCATGTTAAACGACAAAAATGATTTTGTAAAAGCAGCCCAATATGGCAATGTCCTCGGTGCCCAAAGAACCCAGGGAAAAACCTTTGAAGTCTTTAAATCCTTGTCTGAAACAGAAAAAATGATCAAGGAAAATTACAGCCTATGAAGATTTTGGCCCATTAACATCTATTTTAATAGGCAATGAAAAAACGGCCCGCTGATTTTACAATGGGCCGTTCCGTACTAATAACAAACAACAACAATTATTTAAATTTTAAAAAACAACACATCTATTTTTAAGATACATTTAATTTTACCAAACAATTCTAAATGTAAGAAAAAAATAGACAAAAAAGTAGTCCGAAATCTCCTAAAAAACAATGAAATCTTTATCGAAAGAACAAAAAACGTTTTCGTGTTGATATTTTTAATGGTCCTTTTTTATTTTAAGCCCTATTAGTTGTTGTCTATTCATAATTTAAATGTTAATTTATTATTAAATTATGAATATGGCCCATGAAAAGAAAAATCACGCTCAAACAGATTGCCCGCGAACTGGATGTTTCCATCTCCACGGTCTCAAAAGCCATAAGAAACAGCAAAGAGGTTAGTCCTGATACCCGAGAAAAAATCCAGGCCTTTGCCAAATTCTATAATTACCGCCCAAATAATATAGCCATTAGCCTAAAAAACAGGCGTACCAAAAATATTGGGGTCATTATTCCCGAAATAGTGCACCATTTTTTCAGTACCGTAATCCTAGGGATAGAGCGCGTGGCCAACTCACAGGGCTATAACGTCATCGTTTGTCTTTCCGATGAATCCTTTGATAAGGAAGTAATAAATATGGAAATGTTGGCGAATGGCAGTATTGACGGATTTATTATTTCCCTCTCAAAGGAAACTCTTGCAAAAGAAGATTTCAATCACTTTAATGAGGTAATAAATGAAGGAATGCCATTAGTCCTGTTCGATAGGGTTACGGATAAAGTGTACTGCGATAAAGCCATTGTTGATGATACAATGGCCGCCTATGAGGCCGTAAACCTGCTTTTAGAATCGGGATGCAAACAGATTGCGCTCATCACGACAATAGATTATATAAGTGTTGGAAGATTAAGGACCTTGGGGTACCATAAAGCACTTAAAAATTTTGGGTTTACCATTGATCCAAAATTAGTGGTAAAAATAGAAGACCTTGAGACCTGTGATAAAAAAATAAGGGAACTATTTGATAGTGAAACGTTTGACGGCGTGTTTGCCGTTAATGAGTTTTTTGCGGTAAATGCCATGAAAATAGCGCAAGATCGGGGATTTAAAATCCCGGACGACATATCGTTCATAGGCTTTACCGACGGAATCCTTTCCAAATGCTCCTCACCCACATTGAGCACGGTTGCCCAACATGGATTTGAAATGGGCGCCGCGGCGGCCAAAATGTTGATAAATAAACTGGAGAATAACGGGCATCCCAAAACCTGTTGCACCCAAACCATACAGACTTCCATAATAGAGCGGGAGTCAACAAAAAGAAAACCGGCCATTGCCAAACCGGAAAAACATATATATTGATGTTGGTTTTACCCATGGGCCATTTTAAAATTTCCAAAGAAATCGGGGCCGCATAAAAATGAAATTGCCGATCGGTTCCAAAAATAAAATTTACGGCTTTTAGTTTAAGGATTATTTACTATTTTTAATAAAAACCAAAAATAGATTAAAAAATATGTTGAAACAGCAACGAGTGGTCATAGAGAATATTAAGCCGCAAATACAATGTGGTGCATATTTTATAAAAAGGGTTGTTGGTGAGCTGGTAACCGTTACCGCAGATGTCTTGGCAGATGGCCATGATGTCATCCAGGCAGAGGTAAATTACAGGCACGAAGGTGATACGGAATTTACCACCGTTCGTATGGAGCCTCTTGGGAACGATTTTTACGGAGCCAGCTTTTCCGTGCCTAAACAAGGGTTTTACGAATACAATGTCCAGGGATGGGTGGATAACGCCCTAAACTGGCAACACGGAATAAAGGCGAAGTTGAAAGATGGGCAGCACGTTAAAAGCGAGCTGTTGGATAGTGTGCAATATTTGGGGCAGGTCGCCAAAGAAACGCTCGACGATGGCGAAAAATCGTATTTGGCACATTTGGTTGAACTGTTCCAACAAGACGCTTCTTACCATGAGGCGGTAGAAGCTGCCATTTCCAAGAAATTGCATAGATTGTTTTTACAGTATCCTGAACGCAATCTGGCAAATACCAGTGCAACACTAAAGGTTTATGTGGATCGTAAAAAAGCGGATTTTAGCACATGGTACGAATTTTTTCCAAGATCTGCGTCCCAAGAAACCAAAAGGCATGGCACCTTTAAAGACTGCGGGCTACTGTTGCCAAAAATTGCCTCCATGGGTTTCGATACTTTATATTTCCCCCCCATCCACCCCATAGGGGAAACTAATCGCAAGGGGAAGAACAATGCCACAAGTGCATCGGAAGGGGATATGGGAGTGCCCTGGGGGATAGGATCCAGATATGGTGGGCACAAGGCAATCCATCCCGAACTGGGCAACGAACAGGATTTTAAGGACCTCATAGGGAAAGCCAAGGAATTTGGATTGGAAATAGCCATGGACCTTGCCTTTCAGGCGGCACCGGACCATCCATACACCACATCAAACCCGGAATGGTTCAGGAAAAGACCGGACGGCACCATGCAGTATGCGGAAAACCCTCCCAAGAAATATCAGGATATCGTTAATTTTAATTTTGAGGGCACGGCCTATAAAGAGCTATGGGCCGAATTGTTGGGCGTTGCCCTATATTGGGTAGAAGAATTTGGCATTCAGGTGTTCAGGGTAGACAACCCCCATACCAAACCCTATTATTTTTGGAGCTGGCTCATAAGCGAAGTAAAAAAGAAGCATCCCGATGTCTTATTTTTGGCAGAGGCCTTTTCCCGTCCAAAAGTGATGCAGCAATTGGCAAAACAAGGATTTTCGCAATCTTACACCTATTTTACATGGAGGGTGGAAAAACACGATCTGATTGATTATATGACAGAGCTGACCCAAACAGAAATGCGGGACTATTACAGGCCCAATTTTTGGCCCAACACCCCGGACATTAACCCATACCATCTTCAGGGAGCCAATGAGACCATGCACCTTATACGATATGTACTTGCAGCGACCTTATGCGGTAACATAGGTATTTATGGCCCCGTTTTTGAATACATGATGAGCGATGCCATGCCCGGAAAGGAAGAATACCTAAATTCCGAAAAATATGAAATACGCCATTGGGACTGGTCCATTAAAAACAAACTGATTTATCTCATTACCAAAATCAACGAGGCCAGGCACCAACGCCGATCCCTTCAGCAAACTTGGAACATCCGTTTTTGCACCATAAAAAATGAGTATCTTATCGCATTTTATAAATGGGACGATGAAAGAACGGACGAAACCTTGATCATAATAAGCCTGGATTCGCACCATTCCCAAAATGGCTTTGTCCAATTGCCCATGGATTTTATGGGCATAGAACAAGGTCAGGCCCTGACCATGCGGGATGCCATTACAGACAATAGCTACATCTGGTCCACCGAATGGAATTATGTTGAGATTCATCCTGCCCTACCCTTCCATCTGTTCCACATTAAAAAATAACCATGCCCAAGAAAAAACAAGAAACGGAAACATTGGTACAATCGCCCTACGTCTTCAATTCCGTATGGGAAGAACTGTTGGAGGATAAAAACTTCACCAAAGTATTTCTTTCCGACGTACTGGAAGATTATATCCTGAAGCAGAGATGGTACGGCGGCAAGGCCAGCAAATTGAAATATATAGAGCTGCCCGAATATTTCAGGATACAGCAGAAAGGAGAGGTATATTATGGATTGATCCTAGAAATCAACTTTGAAGAGGCCTTTTACCAACACTATTTCCTGCCCATTGCTTTCGTTTCCGATGAAAACTTTGCCGAAAAGGACCGGATCCTGTCACTGAGCATCAAAGGGCAGAAAGGGTTTATCATTGATGCCCTTAATCTGGAGGCCTTCCGGAAGCTGGTCTTTGAAAGGATAATGGCCGCAACGCCCAATGACACCACCAAGGTACAGTACCATAAGAGCATTTACTTCAAGGACACCGAATATGTTTCATCCCGTTTTATGGGCATGGAACAGAGCAACACCTCCATCATCATCAACGGTGGAAGCGTCATAAAGTTCTTCAGGAGAATTTATGCGGATAAAAATCCGGACTATGAAATGAGCCGGTTTCTGTCCGAAAGAAAGGAATATAGGAACACGCCGGCTTATTTGGGAAGTATAAGCCTCATTGACCAAGACAATGACAACCTTACCATTGCGCTTATGCAACAACTTGTGCCCAACCAAGGAGATGCATGGCAATTTATGCTAAAAGAACTGGACAAGGTTTTTCGCAATCTGGACCACAAACATATAAAGGTAGATAAATTGCCCCAAATTGGGATATTCCAAAGATTGCAAATCAGGGACGTGCCTCCTGAGATCATAGATTGGGCCGGGCTCAATATTTTCGTAAAACTGCAGACCCTGGCAAAAAGAACCGCGGAAATGCACATTGCCCTAGGCTCGGAATTCGAGGACACTTCCTTTACGCCCACCCATTTTAATGGGGACTACGAAGTTTGGTTGAAGAACAGGTTGCTGTACCAGTTCCAGAACAGGTTGAACACCGTTGAGAACAACCTCCACCGTTTAGAGGGACGCGCCTTGGATTTGGCCAAAATCTTTTTGGAACGGAAAAACGAGATACGGAAAAAGTTCGTGAACTTCGATTGGACCAAATTGAAGGGCGAACGTATCCGGGTCCACGGGGATTATCATCTAGGTCAGGTATTGGTACAGGGCGATGATTTTTATTTATTGGATTTTGAGGGCGAACCCGAAAGTACCATCCGGGACAGAAAGGTAAAACAGCCCCCGCTTAAAGATGTTGGAGGTATGTTCAGATCATTCCACTACGCCATATACGCCACCATATTCGGCAATGGGGAAAACTACCCCTATGCACAAAACGATCTTTTTAAGGCCGGCGAAATCCTGTACCGATATTTTATCGGGGTGTTTTTAGATACATATGTAACCCTGATCCAGAAACACAATTTAAATATAGGTTATAACCAAGAACGTATTTTTATCCTTAAATACTGTATGCTGGAGAAAGCCGTTTATGAATTGGGGTATGAAATGAACTCAAGGCCCCTATGGGCCGTGATCCCTCTGGAAGGCATCATGAACATAATTAATGAAACCAACTAATAATTAATATAATGGGTAAAGTAATACCACACAGTCTGTTCACTGATTTCGACATTGATCTATTCAAGGCGGGGAAACATTTCAGGCTGTACGATAAGCTAGGCTCCCACCTTATTGAAGTAAACGGGGAAAAAGGAACCTACTTTGCGGTCTGGGCCCCAACGGCCAAGTCGGTAAGTGTCATAGGTAATTTTAATTATTGGTTGGAGGGCGACCACAAACTCCATGTAAGATGGGATTCCAGCGGCATTTGGGAAGGATTTATTCCTGGAATAGACAAGGGTTCACTGTATAAATACAAAATACATTCACATAACCATGATATAAAAACAGAAAAGGCAGATCCGTTTGCCCGATATTGCGAACACCCGCCGCAAACCGCATCGGTGGTTTGGGACGCCGCTTACAAGTGGAAAGATAAAAAATGGATGGACAATAGGCCTGAAAAAAATGGATTGGACAGGCCTTATTCCGTTTATGAGGTACATCTGGGTTCTTGGAAACGGAAAAACAATAACGAGTTTATGTCCTATATGGATTTTGCGGAAGACCTAGTAAGGTACGTTAAGGAAATGAACTTTACGCATGTAGAGTTCATGCCCATCATGGAGTATCCCTATGATCCTTCGTGGGGCTACCAGTTAACAGGTTATTTTGCGCCTACATCGAGGTTTGGCAAGCCCGAGGATTTTAAACTTTTGGTAGATAGGTTGCACCAAAACGATATTGGGGTAATCTTGGACTGGGTGCCTTCCCATTTTCCTGAAGACGCACACGGTCTTGGATTTTTTGACGGTTCGCACCTATACGAGAACCCTGATAGAAGGCGGGGATACCATCCGGATTGGAAAAGCCTTATCTTTAATTATGGCAGAAATGAGGTACGGGCATTCTTAATAAGCAATGCATTGTTCTGGTTGGACCAATATCATGCAGATGCGCTACGGGTAGATGCCGTGGCCTCAATGCTCTATTTGGACTATTCACGGGAAGAGGGCGAATGGGAACCCAATATGTTTGGCAACAACGAAAACCTGGAGGCCATTTCCTTCATCAAGGAACTGAATCAGGAAATCTATAAAAATTTTACCGGGGTACAGACCATTGCGGAGGAGTCCACCGCATTTTCCATGGTGTCCAAACCAGTAAGTATCGGCGGCCTTGGGTTTGGAATGAAATGGATGATGGGCTGGATGCACGATACCCTTGAATATTTCAAAAAAGAGCCCATTTACAGAAGGCACCACCAAAACGATCTTACATTTGGGATGACCTATACGTTTACCGAAAACTTTATGCTTCCCTTTTCTCATGACGAAGTAGTCTATGGCAAACAATCGCTCCTGTACCGAATGCCCGGGGACGAATGGCAGCGGTTTGCCAATTTGCGACTACTTTTTGGCTATATGTTTACCCACCCTGGCACCAAGCTCATTTTCATGGGCGGTGAATTTGGCCAAACTTCGGAGTGGAACTTTCAATATAGTTTGGATTGGCATTTGTTGCAATACGATTTCCATTCCGGTATACAAAAATTGATAAAAGACCTCAATACGGTGTACAGGCAATACCCCGCACTATACGAAAAGCAGTTCAGCCCGGAAGGTTTCCAATGGATAGATTATGGCGACCATGAAAATTCGGTGCTTACCTTCATAAGAAAGGGACACGATGCAGAGAACGATATTATAGTGGCCTGCAATCTAACCCCGATACCCCGGGAAAATTATAGGGTGGGAATCCATAGGCCCGGACCGTTAAAAGAGATTTTCAACAGTGATTACAAGGAATATGGGGGCAGTGGAATGAAAAACACAAAACTAAAAGTAACCAAGATACCTTGGCATGGATATGAGCGTTCCGTGGAAATATCAATACCCCCATTGGCGGTCGTTATTTTTCAATAAAGAGAAAATCCTTAATCGTGTAATGTTTTTAAAATGAGAACAACGAATAGGGCCAAAACCATGGTTTTGGTGCTTACTTTGCTGCCCCCGGTTTTCAATGGTTGCAAAACCGATGAAAAAACAGGGAACGAAACTGATCCCATTGCCAAACTATATACGACCACTTTGGACAAAACCAGTCTATTAGATGAAACCGTATTGGCAGCCAACCAAACAACGGGCATGGCCAACGTATCTATTACCGTAGATACCTCCAAAACATTTCAGGAAATAGATGGTTTTGGCTTTACGCTTACTGGAGGAAGTGCCATGCATCTTCATAAAATGTCCACATTAAAGAAAGCAAATTTATTGCAGGAGTTATTTGGCACCAAAAAAAATGATATCGGCATAAGCTATCTGCGGATAAGTGTAGGTGCATCTGATCTTGATGAAAGACCATGGTCCTATAATGATCTATCGGAAGAGACAACAGACCCTGAACTTACCAAATTTTCATTGGCCTATGACACCCTGTACCTAATCCCCATAATTAAAGAAATACAAAAAATAGCTCCGGATATTAAAATAATGGGTTCCCCATGGTCTCCCCCAAAGTGGATGAAGGACAATAAAGACACCCGGGGAGGCAGTCTAAAAGAGGAATACTATGGTTCCTATGCCAATTATTTAATTAAATATATCCAGGCCATGGATCAAAAGGGCATTCACATAGATGCCCTAACCGTACAAAACGAACCTTTGCATCCGGGCAACAATCCCAGTTTATACATGCCAGCTGAACAACAGGCGCTATTTATAAAAAATCATTTGGGTCCGGCATTTCACAGAGCAAAGATTACCACCAAAATCATTATTTATGACCACAATGCGGACCGGACCGATTATCCTATACACATTCTTAATGATCCGGAAGCTGCTAAATTCATCGATGGTTCGGCATTCCATCTATATGCAGGTACAATAAATGCACTTTCCAAGGTCCATAAAGCACATCCCGATAAAAACCTGTATTTTACAGAACAATGGATCGGTGCCCCCGGAAATTTCCCGGGAGATATGACTTGGCATACCGAAAATCTGATTGTCGGCGCAACACGGAATTGGTCCAAGACCGTTTTGGAATGGAACTTGGCATCAGACAAAACCCTTCAACCGCATACCGATAGGGGTGGGTGCGACCAATGTTTGGGAGCCCTCACCATTACAGGAGATGAAGTGATCCGTAACCCGGCCTACTACATTATTGCACATGCCTCAAAGTTTGTGCGGCCCGGTGCTGTAAGGGTAGAATCGGATATTACCGGGAATATTTTGAACGTTGCCTTTAAAAATCCGAAAGGTCATATCGTCCTAATCCTACAAAATAAGAACGGGGTTGGCAAAAAAATTCAAATAAAAATAGGTGCCACCTTGCTACATGTCCCACTAAAGGCCGGAGCTGTAGCAACGCTGGTGTACTAATAGCGTCTTCCGTTACTATTTAGTTCAAATTAAATCAAAATACTTGAAAACCTATGAATTTTTGCTAATAACCACTTCATGACATTTGCCGAACTTTGGGGTATTAACCCTCAAAATCTTTTATCATGAAGAATACTTTAACCTACAAAGTGGTCTTTGGATGTCTTTTTACTTTATTTTGCCTTCCATTGTCCGCACAGCAAACGAACGTCCCCGGTTCTATGAACGTTAATGGTTACGAAGCCCATAAAAGGGTGGAAAACTATCAGGAACTCAAAAGTTTAGGCTATACCGATAGCGAAATATTTGAGGATTTGGGAAATGCCGGCTTTCTTTCCCAAAATTATAGTGCCGCACTATTTTGGTACGATAAATTACAGGGAAATAGTGATGTCCCCGCTCTAAGTCCCGGTTTTCAAAAGCGCTATAAATATGCCAAAGAGCAGGTTGGTAACTTGCCCATATCCAGCGATTTGGAACATAAAGATTGGTTGGCTATGGTTAAATCGGACTACAAAACAGAGCGTAAAACGCCAGAAACGGTGTTAGCCCAATCCGATAGTAAATTTAGGGCATTAAACCTGCAACCGAACAGGGGACTTCCCATTGAGGACGTGGTACGTTATGGAAAAACGGAAGCCTTTGGTCCGGAATCCGCAAATCACAAAAAGCAGTATGGTCAAAACACCTATACGGCCCCAGTAGTGCTTACTCCCAATGGCAATACCGCATATTATAGCAAGGCTGTTTATGTAAAACCGGTTTATGGCGTTTTTTCCAAAAAAGAACTGGTCCATAAAATTTATAAGGCGGAGAAGGTGGATGGCGAATGGGAAACCGTTAGGGAATTGAATATTTGTCCCAAAAACTTCTCTGCCCTGCATCCAACGGTGTCCGATGATGGTACACGTTTGTTTTTTGCCTCAAATATGCCCGGTACTTATGGCGAATACGATATTTATGTCGTTACCATACATCCAAATGGGACTCATGGTATAGCCAAAAATCTAGGCGAAAGAGTGAATACACAAAAGAATGAGCTTTACCCCAATATTGTTGGTGGCAATACGCTCTTTTTTGCCTCGGAAGGACATAAGGGCTACGGTGGCCTGGATGTGTACATGACACAGGTAGGCCAGAAAAATGTGGGCCTAGCGGTTCATCTGGACAGCCCCATCAACAGTATGGAAGATGATTATTCCATATTCCTAAAGACCGACAAGGGAATGGGCTACGTGATGTCCAACCGGGGAAAGGATAGGGACACTATTCAACAAGTGGCGTTTTCCTATGCCAGGATTGACCCTAATATTTCAAAAGAGAAACGGGACTACAATATTTTAGAAGCTTTAAATAGCAGTTTAAAAATTGATTATTCCTCTTCTATTTTTGAAGACCAATAATATCATAATGGTATTGTCCTGAAAAACATATGAAATGAATGTCCCGATCCCGTGTTGGTTTCCGGACACAAATGCATGTATGCTATAAGATGTAAAAAGGACAACTGCAACCGATGATCTAAAACAAGGCCTATTTTGGTGCTATACTATGGTCGATATTCAGAAAATATTTGCCAAAACAGAACCAATGATACTTCGCTTTTAGGCACACATCGGAAGATTATCAATAGAATAACAATAATACCTACAAAAATGAGCTATTCAATTACTTTAACAAATAAGATGAGTCTGCTTTTTGTACTACTGTACGTGGTTCTCTATAATCATAGTGCTTACGCTCAAGTAGAAAATACAAATTTCAGATCTAACAATACCTATCATAATCAATTGTATTTTAATAGGTATTTAATCAACCCTACGTTCTCTTTGGTCAGGGAAAATAAATCCTATCTGAATATTCTCCATAGGAACCAGTATGCCGCATTTGATGATAACAGCCAAAATTATTTTTTGGGATTTAGCAATAAATTAAATGATCATACAGCTTTGGGTATTGGTGTTTATAGCCAATGGGCTGGCGTAATCCAAGAGTTTGGCTTTAACGCCAATTATGCAAACGCTATCCGGTTGGGATCAAAAAGCACACTTACATTTGGTGCCAATGTTACCTATTTCAATGAAGGACTTGACAAAAATAGGGTGGTCGCCACGGAAAATGACCCTCAAATTCTGGAATCGGGCAAGGAGAGTAAGCTTGCCATCCAACCAGGGGTTACACTATCTTTAGGTAAATTTGATTTTGGACTGTATGCGGAAGACTTCATAAAGTACAATCAGACCACCAATGCCATACTGACCAATATCAATGCAAAAAGTATAAAAGCGTCCTTACAGTACACCCATGACCTTATGGGTTACGGGTTGTTTAAAAATGCCAGAGTAATGCCACTTTTCCAGGTTGGCCAAAACGAAGACAGTTCCATAGGGTATTTTGGCTCCCTATTATTGGATATGCCAAAGTTAGGCTGGCTACAAACCAGTTGGGACGATACCTTTGGGCTTTCCATGGGTTTTGGATTTAGTCTAAACGATACCATGTCCTTAGGGTATCTTATGGAAAAAGACCTTGTGCAGGAAGATGCCGATTTTGGTTGGAACCATGAATTGTCCCTGGCCTATACTTTTAAAAATAAGAATTCGGCCAGCACAACATATTCTATAGGTTCGGAAGACAGTAAAATAGACGGTATTATTCGTAATTATGAAGAGCAGATTTTAAAATTACTTGCAGAAAAAGAGGAAAATACCGCTAAGGAAAAAACCAAGGACACTAAAAAGAATAATGGAACCGCGAAAACAGAAGAAGATACCAACGCTTTGGCCTATGAAAATCGCCTGATTATAGATGAGCTTATCCTAAGGCAAGATTCCATAGAGGAATCCCGTAACGCCGCTTTTGAAAAAAGGTTTGAAACTATTTTCCGTATTTTAAGGAACGATATCCAAAACAACATTAAAAGCAACATGCAAGAGATCGGTAGGTCTCAAAATACCGTCTTGGTGGCCAACAAAACGGAAACCATACCTTTTAAAGCATTAAAAGCCGAGCAACAAAAAGAATACGTTCAGCTGCCCATAAAAGTTTTAAATCAGGCCGATATGATCGGAGTTAAAACGGGCTATTATGTCATTGCCAATGTATTTAAAAACAAAGGGTATTTAAACGCCTTTATGGACAAACTAAACGAGCAAGGCTTAAATGCGCAACATTTTTACAATAAGGAAAACGGATTATATTATGTGTATTTGGCAGACTTTAATTTCAGGAAGGATGCTGAAATGGCCTTTTCGTCCAATCTAAACGGAAAATACCAAGATGAAAAATGGATCATGCAAGTAGATTATCCGTCCACTACGGCTACGGTAGCGAACAGTTATGCGGATGACGATGCATATATAAACAGAAACCAATAAGGCAGGATGTTGTTTTAAAACATAAAAAGTATTGGTCCTTCATAGCTTTAGTGTAAAATTTTCATTTAAAAATAAACCCGTTGTGGCACTATTTATGGGAACGGCGTAAAATTGAATTACATGGGCAAAGGCCATCTTTACTGAACATATAATTTGTTGGGTTGATAAAAGGAGGGGGGTCCGGGGGGACAATAGTGCCCCTCCTTTTTGTTTTGTCGTTCTTAGGGCCACTATGCATTTAAACGAAAATTCTTACAAAATATGATATGGTGCAACTAATTTTTATACATTTAAAAAAATAATGGCTTTAAAATTATTGTATAACCCCCAAATCCCCCCCGGAATATGGAATATTTTTACCTACAGCCTATCAGAAAAAGCAAAACAAGTAGTAGCTTAAATGCAAGAACAAACTTCAAACCCGTTCTAAAACAAGACCTGCTACTGAAGATATCCAGTTACCTATCTTTTTTAAATCCTGGTTTTTGCCTGAAGGAAACCTAGTCCTTTTGTCAACCCAATTAAAATGGATGGTTGTTCCTTTTGTATCAGTATATTTAAGAGGTACATAAGATAAAAAATACTCGAAAGCGATCTAATTATTGCTGCCAATAATTAGATTACGGCCATCCTTCGTTGGGTTCATAAGGAATCTTCAATACCTATTGAAGGTAAAATAATCGGATAAATTGTCTCCGTTCTCCCTGTCATCTGTTATATACAGAACACGGGCCATAGGCCAACGGAAGAATAGTCCAATTATAACTGTTCATTTTATTGTCAAATAGGTATAAGGCACCATCAATATTCCCAAAACTTATCCATTCTTAACTCGTGTATTCCTTTGTTTTTTTATAAAGCAAGGTTATACCACTAAAAAAAACATGTTATGAAATCAAATATTCTAAAAGTTATTTTAATAGATAATGACCTATTTCTTCATGAAGCCTACCGATATTATTTTGAAAAATACAAGGATTATATCCTTGGGGGCATCTATACATCGGTAGAAGAAGCCTTGAAGGATTTTGCTAAGGTGCGTCCGGATATTATCGTATCAGAAGTTTCCATGCCGAATGTACCTGGCATAGAAGGCATTCTGTCTTTCCGTAAAAAAGATAGGGATATAAAAATCATTATGATCAGTGACCAGACAGACTTTGGGCTGATTAAAAGAGCTTTCAAAAACGGCGCCAACGGCTATATTACCAAGCCGGTTACCAAAAAAAGATTATACCATGCCTTGAACGCCATTAAATATGAAGGAGCAGCCATGAGCAATGATATTGTTAAAAAGGTGATATCGGATTTCCATAGAAGATCGTACGTGTTCTTTTCCGAAAGGGAAAACCAAATCATTGATTATCTGTGCAAAGGAGCAACCTATAAGATCATAGCAGACAGATTGTTCGTAACCCCCAGTGCCATAAATTTCCATATACAGAATATCTATCTAAAACTAAATGTAAACTCCAAATCGGAAGCACTCGTAAAATTACAGGAGTTGGACTGATGGTGCCCGTCTGGCGGTTAAACACAAAAAAATAGAGTTATACGTTGAGAACCTATTCAGTTCCGGAAACGAATGAAATCGTCACAAACTTAAGAAATACAAAACTTATCATTGGGATTAACAAACAATGAAGATGTGCACATTGCCAATAAAAAGAAATCCATTTTCAAATCTTTTCCCCTAATTTTAATACTCTTAACTAGGTACATGAACATGTATTGCATTGTAGATGTTGAAACCACCGGAAACGGTATCCAAGGAAATAAAATCACTGAAATAGCCCTATTTAAACACAATGGGCATGAAGTGGTAGAGAAGTTTACCTCCTTGGTAAACCCAGAGTGCAAAATTCCGTTTTACATTACCGCATTGACCGGGATTGACAATACCCTGATGCGCCATGCCCCCACCCTCCGTGAAATAGCCCCTGAAATTTTAGAAATTACCAAGGGAAACATCTTTGTGGCCCATAGCGTGAATTTTGACTATAATGTCATTAAAAACGAGTTAAAAACCATTGGATTGGACTTTCACCGGAAAAAATTGTGCACGGTGCGTTTGTCCCGGAAGCTCTTCCCTGGATTGCATTCCTACAGTTTGGGAAAACTATGCACCGCATTGCGGATACCACTTAACAATCGGCACCGGGCCAAAGGAGATGCCGAGGCCACTGTGCTTTTGTTTGAAAAATTACTGCGGGCCGATGGTGCCGCAGTAATTTTCAAAACCTTTTTAAATGTGCGTTCCCAAGAGAGTACCCTGCCCCCCACCTTGCCCAAAGCTGTCTTTGATGTCCTTCCATCAAAACCGGACATTTATTTTTTCAGGAACGGCAAAGGGGCTATCATTTATATTGGGAAGGCCTTAGATATCAAAAAGCGGGTATTGGGCCATTTTTATGACAAATCGACCAAAGAGTTGGAAATGTGCCGGGAGACGGCCACTATAGATTTTGAACTTTCCGGAAATGAATTGGTGGCTTTATTAATGGAAACAGCCGCCATTAAACAGCATTTTCCCACATACAACCGTTCCCAAAAAATGAATATTCCACAATATGGCATTTTTCAATATGAGGATAGAAACGGTATTTTCCATTTAGCGTTCAACAAATTGAAAATGGTTCCCCTCCCACTGGCAACTTTTTACAGTCAGGCAGATTGCCGCCTGTATTTGGAAGACCTCTGCGCCACCTATGGGCTTTGTCCCAAATACTGCCATTTACAGGAAAACATAACCACCTGTTCCCATTATAAAATTATCATTTGTGGGGGAATCTGCCGGGGAACCGAAACTAAAATCCTATACAATGAAAAAGTGAAAACGGCCATACAACATTTGTCCCAAAACAATGAAGTCCTGTTCATTAAGGAAAAAGGGCGTAACGCCCATGAGGATGCCTTTGTTTTGATGAAAAATGGATCTTATTTAGGCTATGGGTTTATTGGAAAGGAAATGCCCATAGCTACATTTGAATACCTCAGTCCTTTTGTGCTTCCCCAAAAAGATACGTTGGAAACCAAAAAGATTTTACTTTCCTATATGGGAAAAAATCCCAAAAACATTACTTCCCTTTTGGTTTCCTAAGATCAAAAAAAACGGTCTGGAATTGGGCAACCTATGAACAACTAGTCCTTTTTACCGCTGTTCATAAAAATGACCAGTGCCACCACCAGAGCTACACAGACCAGCGCAAAGATTGCGATCATGACCATACCGTTGCCCCAATGGACCCATGGAAGTTGTTGTGCCATACTTATATGAATTGGATTTTGGAACGAAAGTAATCCCACCCCAGCCATTATAATATGATAAAGGTCAGTCGCACAAAAAAGATGCTTTTGTACCTATATTTACCAGCATCACGGATCAGTTTACTCTATCCTTTTCTTTCAGATCCTTTTTTACCTTGCACGTATTCAGCCCTAAAATACCATATAAAGGGCAAAAACTGACCAAACTTGTGAGGACAAAAACAAAAGCCAAGGCCAGTAGCACATAGGAAATTGTGCCGCTTATTACTTGAAAATAAGTTAAAAAAGCAATACCGAGTGCCAGAAAAACACGGATCATCTTGTCTGCCCTACTCATATTTGTTTTCATTTCTTTATGTTTAAATATCCATCGATTTCTAAATGCATACCATTAAAGAGCCTCCCTTTTTGTGCCATGCTTCAACCGGCCCAATACTTGTTGGATGGGTAAAAAGAAAGCTCCCAACGAATGCATCTGAGGGTTGTTTGGATGAACTCATACCTTGCATAATTTCACGGAACAAAAATAGGCTTGAAAAATATATTCTGGCATGACATTGATCATGCCATGGGAAAACTATTTTATTGTGGTAGGACAAACATAATCGGTTACCTCAAAACCCAATGACTTCAATGCCCCAAAACCCCCTTCTATATTGATAAGATTGTGTATTCCCCTACTTTTTAAGATAGAAGCGGCGATTACGGAACGGTAGCCCCCGGCACAGTGTACATAAAAAGCACCTTCTGTTGGAAATTCGGACAAATGGTCGTTAAGAAAATCCAACGGGGCATTCTGAGATCCCTTTATGTGTTCTGCCCGATACTCCGTTTCTTTGCGTACATCAAAAATGGGTGCCTTTTTAGAGTTTATGGATTTCTTGACATCCTCTGCTGAGAGCGACGAAATGGTGTCGTATTCCTTTCCTGCCATTTTCCAAGATTCAAACCCACCGGCCAAATAGCCTAGGGTAACATCAAAACCTACACGGGATAAACGGGTAATGGCTTCTTCTTCCTTTCCTTCTGACGTTACCAATAAAAGGGACTGTTTGGTATCCGCGATCAATGCCCCGACCCACGGGGCAAAATCCCCATTTAATCCAATAAAGATAGAACGTGGGATATGTCCTTTAACATAGTCGTCCTGATGGCGGACATCCAAGACCAAAGCATCCGTTTCATTTGCCGCAATCTCAAAGGCATCGGGATTTAAAGCAGTTGTTCCCCGTTCCAAAACCGTCTTAAAATCCTCATAGCCTTCTCTGTTCATTTTTACGTTCAATGGAAAATATTTTGGGGGAGGGAGTAGGCCTTCCGTAACCTCAGTAATAAATTGCTCCTTGGTCATATCTGCCCGCAGCGCATAGTTTACTTTCTTTTGATTGCCCAGTGTATCTACCGTTTCCTTCATCATGTTCTTTCCGCAGGCCGAACCTGCGCCATGGGCAGGATACACTGTAATATGGCCTGCCAAGGGCATTATTTTATTTCTAAGACTGTCAAAGAGCATGCCCGCCAAATCTTCCTTGGTCATATGCGCCGATTTCTGCGCTAAGTCCGGCCTACCCACATCCCCCAAAAACAAAGTGTCCCCGGAAAAAAGGGCATGGTCCCTTCCATCTTTGTCGCGCAGCAAATATGAAGTACTCTCCATAGTGTGGCCGGGGGTGTGCAACACCTTTATGGTGAGCTTACCAAGTTTGAATTCTTGCCCGTCTTCTGCAATAATGGCATTGAATAACGGGTTTGCCATGGGGCCATATACGATAGAGGCACCTGTTTCCTTGGACAGGGTAACGTGCCCGCTCACAAAATCGGCATGGAAATGCGTCTCAAAAATATATTTTATCTTGGCTTTATCCGCCTCCGCCCTTTTTAAGTAAGGAGTAATTTCCCGCAAAGGATCTATAATGGCCACTTCGCCATTGCTTTCAATGTAATAGGCCCCTTGGGCCAAACATCCGGTATATATTTGTTCTATGCGCATCTCCATTTATTTTTTTATAAGATTTAAGTGACTAATCCTAAGATAGTTATTTGTATCATGAAACAAAATTACATGTTCCATAAAAGAATGTCCGTAACATTAGTTACCAATGCCCCGATTTTGGTAGGCCACTTTCCCACTTATGGCCGGTACCATTTCAGGATCATCAAAATAAGCCACGGCTTCCATGGTGCTCGCAAAAAGGTGTTCCTTACTTATAACGGTAATGAGGGCACTAGTAAAAATGATATCCCTTGTTGGTCCTATGGCCCCGGCAATGAAAAAGTCTATGTCTTTATCTTGAACCTCGCGGACCAGATTTACCAACATGGCTGTCGCCGTGGAATCTATATAATTGATGGCCTCTGCATTTAATATTATTGCTTTGAGTACATTCCCTTTGGCTTCCATAAATTTGGACAATTCCCTTTTAAAATAATTTTTGTTCCCAAAATACAGTTGGGCATCGAACCTCACAATAAGAAGATCGTCCCTAATCTCAATATCTTTTGCAAATCTGTTTACATTTCTATAGTGGTCTGTACCCTTTATTTTTCCCAAAACGGCAAAATGGGGCTTGGAGGTCCTATAGACCATGAGGAGCAAAGAAAGTAATACCCCAAACAAAATTCCTTCTTTGATGCCTATAAAAAGGGTCGTAAAAAAAGTGAACATCAAAAGGGCAAACTCATCCTTATTGTGCTTCCAAAGCAAGTCGGGGTAATTTAAATCGATTAGCCCTATTACGGATACCATAATAATGGCAGCCAAAATAGTATTGGGCAAATAATAAAACAAAGGGGTGAAGAACAATAAGGTCAGTACTACCAGCACCACACTAATAATGGAAGCCATGGGCGTCTTGGCGCCAGACCCATTGTTAATGGCCGATCTGGAAAAACTGGCCGTTATGGCATACGCATGGAAAAAGGAGCCCACTACGTTTGCCGTACCCAACGCAATCAATTCTTGGTTGGCATCAATAGTCTCTTCATTATTTTTTTCCTCCATTGCCTTGCCAATGGATATGGCCTCCATATACCCAATAAGTGCCAGGGTAATGGCCATGGCGCAAAGTTCCTTTATATGTTCCCAAGAGAATTCCGGCATCTTAAAAAAAGGCAATCCCTTGGGTATGGCACCCAAAAGCTCAACTCCTATTGCCTCCAACCCAAAAAAATACGCCATAAGGATCCCTAGCGCAACAGTGATCAAAATGGAGGGGATTTTGGTGTTCCAACGTTTTAACAGTAAAATCAGCACTATGCCTAGACTCCCCATGATAAAAGTGGGGATATTGATTTTTTCCAGGGCCATAAAGGCATTGATAAAGAGTGCATGAAATTGATTGCTCTGCGGAATTGGCACACCAAAAAGATGTTTTACTTGGCTAAATATGATGATCAGTGCAGCTGCGGATGTAAATCCGCTAATGATGGGTTTCGACAAAAAATTCACCAAAAACCCCATTTTAAATATCCCCAATAGCAATTGTATGGCCCCCACCATTAAGGTCAGGAGCAAAGCCATGGCAATATAGTTTTCCAATCCCGAAATGGCCAAAGTACCCAATCCGGCAGCGATCAATAGAGAATCCATTGCGACGGGGCCAACCGCCAATTTTCTGGAAGTGCCCAGCAGTCCGTAAACAACGATAGGAAACAAAGAGGCATACAACCCGTAAACCGGAGGTAGTCCTGCAATAAGGGCATACGCCATGGCCTGAGGTACCAATATGATTCCTGTACTAAGGCCCGCTACCAGGTCATTTATAAAAAAAGACCTTTTATAGTTGGGCAACCACTCTAAAAAAGGGGCGAATTTACGCATAAATCAAAATTAGGATTAAATAAGGGATGTTTATGTAACTTTGGTTACGTTATTGGCAGAAAATCTTTTCCCTGACATACATATGGTTTTCTTACATTTGATTTCGGGTGCCGCATAACCACTTAAAGTAAAGCCAACCGGAATACTATGCCTTATCGCTCAAAAATAAACTCATTTGTCTTTATACTGATGATTTCCACCTTGAACGTACTTTCCTTATACGGCCAAGTGGGAAATAGTACTACGGTACAAGGCCCCTATAGAATATTTCAAAGGGAACAATCCGTACAAGCAGCAGATGGGACCCAACTTTGGGCCTGTTTTACGTTTCCGGTTTCGAAGAAAAAAAACGAAAAATTCCCTGCACTTCTCATTATGGATCCCTATTCGGGCGACTGTACATTAAACCGATACGATGAAGGGTTCCTTGCAAGTAACGGCTATGTAGTGGCCATGTTCCATGTAAGGGGAACGGGTAGGAGCGAAGGAAAATTATTCGACAGGGAATATTCCGAACAGGAATTAAAAGATGCCGTACATCTTATCAACTGGTTTGGAAAGCAAAAATGGTTCAGTGGCAATGCGGGTATGTACGGAGGATCGTGGAGTGGATTCAACGCACTTCAGGTGGCCATGCAAAGGCCGAAGGCACTAAAGGCAATAGTGGCTTATGTGGCCACCGAGAATCTGTACCATGAAGATGTGCATTATGCGGATGGCATTTTCCGCTTTGATGATTACAATATGTTGGCCGACTTAAGCTTTGTAACGACCTCCCCACCGAACGAACCTTTGGGTGAAACTTATTTTCAAAATAGGTTTGACCAGCCCCCTTTGAGTTTACGCTATCTTAAAAATCAACGTGATGGTGATTTTTGGAGAACGGCTATCAGACTTAACGGCCATCCGGATACGCTACAGGTCCCTACTTACCTTGTTGCGGGTTGGTACGATGGCTACCGTACGTCCATTTCAAGGGCACTGAAACAATTAAAAACTCCTGTAAAGGCTGTAGTTGGCCCATGGGACCATTCTTCGGAATTTCCTGAGCCCAAAGCCGATCTTACCAAAAATATTTTGCGTTGGTGGGACTACTGGCTCAAGGGAAAGCACACCGGTATCTTGGACGACCCGACTTTGGTAGCGTACATGAGGAGGCCTTACGATCCGCTGCCCGGCCTGGATACGATACCGGGCTATTGGCAGCAGTTTTCGCAATGGCCTCCCAAAAGCGTAAAAGACTCTTTATTATATCTATCAACAAACCATCAACTTATGGGGAATACCGGGGAAGGGGCCGTTGAAAAGCTGAAATACGTTCCAACGGCAGGAAGCCACGCCGGGATTTGGTGGGGAGAGGTCATGGGGGACCAAAGACCAACGGATTCCTTTAGTTTGGTGTTTGAATCCAGTCCCATAACCACTGATATTGCTTTATTGGGACAGCCAACGGCCAGTCTTTTTTGTGCTGCAAGTGCCAAACATGCCAATTGGGTGGTTCGTTTGTCCGATGTTGCCCCGGATGGCAGCGTAACCCTTATTACCGGTTCGGCAATAAATGGTACCCATCGGGAATCCTCGGAAAATCCATCCTATTTAATCCCTGGGAACATTTACCCCTTGGCCATACCCTTACATTTTACATCTTGGGTGTTTGAAAAGGGACATAAGATAAGAATATCCGTTTCCAATGGTTTGTGGCCCATGTTCTGGCCTACGCCCTACCCCATCACCACCTCATTATATCTAGGAGGGAAAATGCCATCTACTATAACACTACCGTTGATACCCATAATTGGGGATATGGAAAAAATGAAAGCCAGCGGCTATATGGGCAGTACCAATATCCCATCAAAACAGCACGGGGATAGTTCCGCTAAAAGGCAAAGGACTGTTAGAAATTGGATTGGCCCGGTAGAACTTGTGCGGAACGAGGCCCTTGGGAAATCAACTTTCCGATATTCCATAGTAAACACTTCTGAAAAAGAATCGGATACCATACAACTTACCTACACCTTATTTGATGCCGATCCCGCAGCCGCTTCCATGGTGGCATCAGAAAAAATAACCAAGAAAATAAACGGGCATACCGCTGTTTGGGAAGGTGAGACCTCCATAACCGGAGATTCGCTTAATTTCTTTTACAAACACAAAAGGACACTGTTCTTTGACGGAAAGTTGATCCGACGTAAAGATTGGCAAGAAACCATTCCAAGGGATTTTCAATAAATACCCTGATTTTTTACGGAAAGATGTACTTTAAATACCTTTTGATCTCTATTTAAAAACTGGAATCCTTCATGTAAATTAAATTGTGGCACGGCATAGGGATAAAATGTTATAGGTTCTATACACACCATATTGGGCACTTCCGTCCAAAGCATGAAACTGCCAAAACCATTGGTATTTATGGTAAGCTGATTTTTGTCTTTAAGGGTTATACGTTCACAATCAGGTACATGAAACGCCCTACTGCCTACTGCCAAAACTTCAGGAAGGGATATGATTTTATGGGATGTTTCAATTTTTGGATCGGACAATTGAAGCCGAAAGGCAGGGTGATAGCCCAGCATAAAAGCCATATCCTTTTCTCCCGAAATTGTAAACGTGATTTCCAAAGCATCTTGCCCTAATTCAAAAGTCTTTAAAAACCGAAAGTCGTACGGCCAACTTAGCCATTGCTGCGAAGATTTTTCCGGAAACTTGGAATTACCGACCAAAGTTCGGGCTTTATACTCTTTTAAGAATACTGCTTTTGTCTGGGTTTGTTCCACCAAGGTATACGCCAGTTCCCGGAGCAGACCATGCTGGTCCTGAACGGCCCCGCCTTTGGGTGTTTGTACCCTAAAATGGGCTTCATGGGTAGGGCCAATGATGGGAAACATTTCGGTATCGGTACTGCGCCACCCAGGGCTTCCCTTTTGGTGCATATACTCATACCCGTATACTTCATAGCTCAGCAGCTCTCCATTCTCAATTTTTACCGTTTGGTCGCCTTTATTTAATTTTATCATAAGAACTCTTTACTTCCCAAAAAATCAATAGTTAAGTTATAGTCCGTTTATAGCACCGTCCAGCCATAACAATCTATCAGTTATCCATCCTTTTAAATAGTCCATCTCATCGGCATATGTGTTGCCCACAAAGTTATTGGGCCAAATGTAGGTGCCCAAGATATTCCAAGTTTTAAAATTTTGGTCTACGGCCCCGGCATTTTGCAAAAGGGTTGTATATCCATTTATTTTATTCTGAAGGGTTGATTCTGAGAGCACACTAGCTCGTAAGGAAGCCCATCTATCTTTTAAACGCTGAACAAAAGCCGGGTCTTGCAGCAAACGACTCCACCAAAAAGGTATCTGCCAAAAATCGTCTGGACATCGCTCATTGAATTTGTAGGCCCAAACACTGGTCTCTCCCCCACTACAGTAATCGGCATTGCCAAAAGCAAGGTTAAAATCCCATATAGGTCCCATATTCAATTTGCCATTTTTATCCTTGTGCATGAACGTGCTAAGGCGATACCCATCCACATTGTTCGAGGTTTCATTCAAAATAAAAAAATCGACAAAACTATCCACATCGATATAGTTGGCATAACCTATATCCGGATCTGTAAAATTATCCGATGCCAAAGCATTCTCAAAATCACGGATATAATTAGAGATATACGCTTTTTGTTCAAGGGTAATATCTTCGGCCTTGGGCTCTTCATACAGAAAATTTATTTTCTGTCCCAAAACAGCATTAGGTGGAACAAATTGCGATTCGAAGGAATTTAATTCATTATAGCCCTCTCCCAAATTATTTCCTGCTGTCTTATCGATCTTCAAAATATAGCCTCCGGTAAGATTCTCTCCCGTGTTTTCATCTTCATTTAATTTATTGATGGGGATACGTTCCGCATCTCTTTTTAATTTTTCCATAAAAACATACACTCCTTGGTAAACCCCGTTTAAGGCAAGTTCCACAAACTGGGTGCGACTGGCATACCTGCCCATTTCCCTGGATAAATCATAGACTAGGACATTGCGCACCAACGACTTATCGGTAAAAGGACCATATAGTATCCAATCCTCTTCTTCGGGTAAGCCCAGAAGGGTTACATCTATTCCGTTATTTGATTCGTCCCATGTCTCTAAACCATAGGATTTCTTCGGGAAAGTTTGCGAAGATGCTCCCCTAATTTCTATACCAATGGTACCATCATAGGAAAGTAAACCGTTTTTTGAGATATTCATTTGTGCCACTATCTTGGGATCGTCCACAATTGTGTTCCCATTGGTATTGATCAAAACCTGAGGTAAACGATCTTCGGGTTTTATTTCCGTTTGCCCTTCCGGCTGTCCTTGTTCGGAGGGTGGGGATACGCCATCATCTCCTGAACAGGAAAACACGAACACAAAAGAAAGTGCCAAAAGGAAGTGAGCAAAATCCATTTTCCGTAAAAGCCTAATGTATTGCATTTAAATGATTTGATTTAATGGAAAGATACCAAAAATTTACATCGATTTCCAAAACCAATCACATTGTGTCTCTTTTATGAGGCCCTTGGGAACAAAACCACTTCTATTTTCTTAATTTTACCGCATATATCCTTAAAACACTAATTATCATGAACACGATCAAAAATTTCAAAGCGTATTATGCCCCCCTTTTTCTTGTAACCATTTTATCCATCAGTTTTTCTTTTGGGCAATCGGAAAGGAAGAAAAAGGAAATCACTGAAGAGGCAAAAGAGGCCAAAAAAGAATTTATAAAAGCCGATTCGGGACTTGAAAAATTCTTTAATGACTCGTATGGCTATGTTATTTTCCCCAATGTGGGCAAAGGAGGTCTTTTTGTTGGTGCAGCAGCCGGAAATGGTGCAGTTTGGCAACAGGGAAAGCTAATTGGAACGGCGAAAATGAAACAGGTAAATATTGGGCTTCAAGCCGGTGGGCAAGCCTATAGAGAGGTGATTTTCTTCGAAAAGGATTCCGATTTAAGCCGATTAAAAGGCAATAAAGCCGAATTTTCCGCACAGGTTTCTGCCGTTGCATTGAAATCCGGGGTCTCAGCAGATGCGAAATATGTAGATGGGGTTTTGGTGTTTACCATGGCCAAAGGAGGCCTCATGTACGAAGCTTCCGTTGGGGGACAAAAATTCTCCTACGAAAGTTTATAAAGCCGGTTTTTCTAATCCCCCTATACCTGCAAGGTTTGCGAAACCCTGTTGGTTAGAAAGCCTTACACTTATATACCTACAAGGTCAAAAAAAAAAGACCTTGCAGGTATAAAAAAGCTGGTTGATGTTCTGCGTTCGCTGAAAAATAGGATAACTCAACTGCAAGGTTCCCTAAACCTTGCAGGTATACGCTCAGGGGTCAGCAAAACCCTGCTGCCGCATCCAATCATCATTGAACATCTTCCCCACATACCTACTGCCATGATCGTGGAACAGTACCACAACTATGTCATCTTTTTTGAAATGTTCCTTCAGTTGCAAGACCCCTTTGATGGCCGCCCCTGCAGAATTGCCCAAAAACATGCCTTCTTCCTTGGCCAATCTCTGGGTATATATGGCGGCATCCTTATCCGTAACTTTGGTAAAGCCGTCGATAACCTCAAAATTCACGTTTTTGGGAAGAATGTCTTCACCTATACCTTCCGTGATATACGGGTAAACCTCTTTCTCATCAAAAATTCCGGTTTCATGGTATTTTTTGAATACAGAGCCATAGGTGTCCACGCCCCATATCTTAACATTTGGGTTTTTTGATTTAAGATACGTTCCCACTCCTGAAATAGCGCCGCCCGTACCCACGCCAACTACAAATTGCGTCACTTTACCACTGGTCTGCTCCCAAATTTCGGGACCGGTACTTAAAAAATGTGCTTTTGTGTTCGAGGGATTATCATATTGGTTGGCATACCAGGAATTTGGGATTTCCGTTGCCAATCTTTTTGCGGTGGAATAATAACTTCTTGGATCATCGGGCGCCACATTGGTGGGGCACACATATACTTCCGCACCCATGGCTTTCAGGATATCCACTTTTTCCTTGGACTGTTTATCGCTGATGACACATATTAGTTTATATCCCTTGACAACAGCGACCAAAGCCAATCCCATACCCGTATTACCTGATGTTGCCTCAATAATGATCCCCCCGGGCTTTAAAACTCCGGAAGCCTCTGCATCTCCGACCATCTGTAGTGCCATACGATCCTTTACCGAATTCCCCGGATTAAAGGTTTCGTACTTGGCCAGCACCAAACAAGGTAGTTCTGCCGTTAACCGGTTTAGCTTTACCAGAGGTGTGTTCCCAATGGTCCCCAAAATGTTTTCCGCATATTCCATACCTAAACAAATATACCATTTTGTGGTGGCACATTCGCAAGTCACCGAACATTTACTCGAACTTAATTGCCCTAACAGGTGTAATTTTAGTGATGATATAGGAAGGCAGTAACAACATCAACATACATAAGAAAAGTACGCCAAAGTTAAGCAATAAAATTGTCGGCAAATCTATGTACACGGGAATGTAATCTACGTAGTATTCCTTTGGATTTGGAAATTTAAAAACTTGATATGTATCCTGGATCCAGATAAATCCCAGACCAATTAAATTGCCCCAAAGAAGGCCAATAGCGATTAAATATGTGGCGTTGTACAGGAATACTTTCCGAATACTCCAGTTACTGGCGCCCAACGCCTTCAATATCCCTATCATTTGGGTGCGCTCCAGAATGAGCACCAGCAGTGCCGTGATCATGTTAATACCTCCCACGATGACCATGATCCCTATGATAAGGGCAATATTAAAATCGAACAAACCAATCCATTCAAAAATCTTATAGTATTTATCCTTGATGGTTTGGGTATCCAAATTGGACAGTGTCTTGCCGTAAATTTCCCTGCTTTTCTGATCGATATCGTCAAAACTATGAAGAAAAACCTCAAAATTACCTATCTGGTTTGAATCCCATTTGTTGATGCGCTGAATATGGCGGATATCCACAAACACATAGGTGCTATCAAACTCTTCAAAACCACTGTCATAAATACCGACGATTTGAAACTTACGTTGATTGGGCACTTGGGAAGCATCATCATCCTTTAGGAAAAAAGCAAAAAAAGAATCGCCCACCTTTAATTGCAACCTATTGGCCATAATCCTGGAAACAAGTACCTCTTCATTCAATTCTCCGTGATAATCCGGCAGTCTGCCCTCAACGATATATTCTTTAAAAACTTCCCAATTGTAATCTTTGCCCACCCCTTTGGCTATAATACCTTCGAAGGTATCTTCTGTGCGGATAATACCTCCTTTAGTGGCAACTGCCTGTATGTGGTCTATGCCGCTCACCATCTTAAATTCCGGATAAAATTCTTGGTTTAAAGAAACGGGCACTACGGATACATCGGAAGCGTTGTTGTCGTAGTTGTAGATCTGGATGTGACCATTAAAAGCGGCGACTTTCTCCCGTATTTTAATTTTTAACCCAACTCCGGTGGCAATGGCAATGAGCATCATGACGATGCCCAAAGCTATAGCGGTTATGGCTATTTTTATTATTGGTGCGGAAATACTAATTTTATGCTCTTTGCCTTTTATAAGACGTTTGGCTATAAAATATTCTAAATTCAATATATGGTGTTTTTAACGCATTTCAAAAATACGGTTTTATTGTGGGTTTTGGTAATGACTTCCTGCGGAAACTCAATCAAAGGAACGGAAAATATCACAAAAACGAATGTGAATGAAAAGGAACCCGTACAGAAACCACCCGTAATTGTAGGAGCCAATAGGATATCGGAGTATGTTCCACTTTTAAAAGGTAAAAAAGTGGGTCTGGTGGCCAACCAAACTACTGTGGTTTTTAAAGAAGATGGCAAATACCTGCATTTGGTAGATTCCCTTTTATCCTTGAAAATAGACCTTAAAAAAGTATTTGTGCCAGAACACGGTTTCCGTGGTGCGGTTGATGCCGGGAAAAAAGTAACAGATGACAAAGACCTTAAAACAGGGGTGCCCTTAATTTCCCTCTATGGTAAAAACAGAAAACCGACAGCTCCACAAATGAGGGATTTGGATATAGTGGTTTTCGACATACAGGATGTTGGCGTTCGCTTTTACACCTATATTGCCACCTTACAATTGGTAATGGAGGCCTGTGCCGAAAACAATATCCCGATTTTGATTCTTGACCGCCCCAATCCGAACGGCCATTATGTAGATGGCCCCACTATGGAAACGGAACACAGGGGTTTTCTGGGGATGACCAATATTCCGTTGGTGTATGGAATGACCATTGGGGAATATGCCAAAATGATAAACGGAGAGGGTTGGTTACAAGGAAAAATCAAGGCCGATCTAACCGTTGTTCCCCTATTGAACTACACCCACGAAACGGAATACAGTTTGCCCATTAGGCCTTCGCCCAACCTGCCCAACGATACGGCCATAAACCTGTACCCAAGTCTTGGGCTTTTTGAAGGCACCAATGTAAATGCGGGTCGTGGAACGGAGTTTCAGTTTCAACGGTATGGAGCCCCGTTTATGGATGCTGGCCAATACGGTTTTAGCTACATCCCGAAACCCAATTTCGGGGCAGCCAACCCAAAGCACAAAGATGCGCTCTGTTACGGCAGGGACCTTTCCAAAACCCAGAAACTAAATAAAGTTGATTTGCAATGGCTCATAGATGCATATACCAGCACCAAAGATAAAGGCCGGTTTTTCCTTACCGAGGGTTTTACCAAACATGCGGGAACCGCAAAGTTGCAGCAACAGATTGAAAACGGACTTTCTGCTGATGCCATCCATGAGACCTGGCAAAAGGATATTACGGATTTTAAAGCCATAAGGGCCAATTATCTAATGTACGACTAAAGATTGCTATACGATATAAGTTGCCTTTTGGCAAGCACCGGGGCATAACCTGCTGTTATTTCATTTGGATTGCCCCTGTTTTTTGCGTTAAGGATTGCAGTGAAAATCCTTTTTTTGTGGCTTTTTCCCAAAAAAAGATTATAGCGGAAAGCCTGACCCTTGTGGTAACGCCAAACCAATACCGGTTTTGTTTTATTGGATTGAACGGATTAGCCCATAGCCCCAAGTGATGCCTTTCCCCGAGGGGGTTTTGCAGCCTTCGGGGATCTGTATTTCCGAAACGGGATTTTTAGCAATTCACCTATTTGGGAGTTCTTGGAAGTATCTGGATAGGTGTCTACACCATAGATGATTTCTGTGTTTTCAAGTTTGTAAAACGTCCCGAAAAAACGATCCCATAGCGAAAATATATTTCCGTAATTGGTGTCGGTGTAGGGCAGCACATAATGATGGTGTACTTTGTGCATATCGGGAGAGACAATTACCAAGCTCAAAATATCGTCTATCTTTTTTGGAAGTGCTATGTTTGCATGGCTAAACTGCGAGAAAACCACCGAAAGCACTTGGTACAGCATAATGATCCCCATTGGTGCACCAACCACCAAAACACCGAAACAGGTAAACAAAAACCGGACGATGCTCTCACCGGGATGGTGCCGGTTCGCTGTAGTCGTATCTACCTCATTATCTGTATGATGGATAAGGTGAAAACCCCAGAGCACCTTTATTTTATGCTGTACCCAATGGGCCAACCAAGCAGCGATAAGATCCAACAGCATTACGCCCACTACAATTTTGCTCCACAACGGCCAATGGCCCAACCATTGTAATACCCCAAAATTATTCGCATTGGCCCAATCGCTCGTTTTTAATAAGAGGAAAGCCAGCGCAAAATTTACGATAACCGTTGTGAGGGTAAAAAAAATATTGACCCCCGCATGTCTGAATTTTTTATAATTAAATTGAAACAAGGGAGCCGCATATTCCAGCAACCAAAAAAAAGCGATCCCCGAAACCAAAATTAGGCTCCTATGGGATGAAGGAATGGTACCAAAGTAGTCGATAATGCTTTCCATGCCATTAAAAGTACATATTTTTATGTATCAACCCAACGCCACTCTTTTTTTCATCTCTTCTACAATAGCAAAGGTAGCCGGACAGATCGCCACGTTTTTTAGGGTAAGGTTGCTTATCTGATGGAATTTTTTGCGATCGGTATGCGGAAATTCGCGACATGCCTTGGGACGCACTTCATAAATACTACAGTAATTGTCGGCTCCCAAAAAAGTGCATGGCACGCCTTGGAGCACATAGTCGTTTTCTTCATCGATCCATAAAAATTTCGCGATAAATCCCTGAGGCTTTAATTTTAAAAAACGTGCGATCCGCTCTATATCACTATTTGTGAACAAAGGCCCCGTGGTCTTACAGCAATTGGCACAGGTAAGACAGTCTGTTTTTGCAAACGTTGCATCATGGATGTCCTGCATTATAAAATCCAGATCCTTGGGCGGTTTCTTTTTAAGTCGCTCAAAATATTTTTTGTTCTCCTTGTTTTTTTCCTTGGCCTTTCCGGGAAGCCGCTCTATTTCTCTTTCCATATCCTAGTACTTGTGCAATTGACTTACCGCTCTTTTTAGTCTTGATTAAAAGTGTGACATTTGCCATTGAACTACAAATGTAAGCAGTGAACGACATTTTTGGAAAGGCCTTGTTGGATTATCAATCGGGGAATTATAAAGAAGATATTACGACCTTTTCCTCTCTGGGCGATAAAGACGTTATTCCCCTGCCCTATCTCTTTAGAAATTTTAAGGACATGCCGGTTCTGGAGCGCAAGGCTTTAAAACTATGTCGTGGCAACGTTCTGGATATTGGTTGCGGTGCCGGTAGCCATAGCCTATATTTGCAGAAAAGGGGATTCAACGTTACCGCTCTGGACCATTCGCCGGGTGCTATTGGGGTTTGCAGATCAAGGGGCGTGCAAAAGACGTTGAAAAGTGATCTATACGATTTTTCCGGGGAGAAGTTCCACACCTTATTAATGCTCATGAACGGTATAGGTATAGTTGGGAAATTGCATAATTTAGATCGATTCTTTACGCATATAAAATCGCTTTTAAAACCTAAAGGACAGATTTTGCTTGATTCCAGCGATATAATTTATATGTTCGACCAAGAAGAAGATGGTGGCCATTGGATCCCCGGTACGCACGAATATTATGGTGAAGTTGAATTTATCCTGGCCTACAAGGGCGAAAAAAGCAAACCCCTTCCTTGGTTGTATTTAGATTACAACACCCTGCAAATAGCTGCAAATGCGAATAATTTAACATGTGAGCTTGTAAGCGAAGGAGAACATTACGACTATTTGGCAAAGCTGGTGCCGATTGAATAATACAAATGGCTTTTTTCCGTTAAGAGTTTTGGGCGGAAATTAGTATAAGCCATAACACTAATGTCAATAGCAACCTTGCCTACTAACAGGGAGGCCAATAAGGATAGTCAATAAATAAGGATAGTCAATAAATTAAGACCGATGAAAAAATACAGTGTTCTTTTGGCAATGGCACTATTGGTTATTGTCAATACCAGTTGCTCCAACGACAGTTCCGATAACGATATTGCAGAGATCCCGTCGCCCACCATAAACAAATCGGCCAACCTTAAGATCGCCGGAGCATCGGCCAACGATATCCTATCCAATACCAATTTCACAAAACTGCTGATAGAAATAGGCTACGTGGCAGGCTTCAGGCCCACGGATACCGCAATCGATAATTTCCTTGCCTATATTAGAAAACATACATTTAAGACTAATATTGAAGTGGTCCTTAAGCAATTGCCCTCACCAAATGAAGAAACCCTAACATTACAGGAAATAGCAGATCTGGAAAGCAGCAATAGGACTGTTTACACTACGGGGCAAACCCTGGCCATATATATTTATTTTACCGATTCCCCTTCGGCAGATGATGATGAGGCAACCAACAAGGTAACCCTTGGGGCAGTTTACAGGAATACCTCTATGGTCATTTATGAACGTACCGTAAAACGATTGGCGGCCAGAAGTGCGCTGATCACCAATTCCGATGTGGAAACGGCCACCCTGAACCATGAGTTTGGGCATCTTTTTGGGTTGGTCAATTTGGGTACGGTTGCCATAAACGACCATGAAGACCCGGAAGCCGCCAACCATTGTATCGTGGAAGGATGTCTAATGCGTGCCGAATTACAGTTTGGGGCGGGCTTGGCCAAATTTATGGAGAATAGAAGTTCCAAAGGGCTTGCCACCATCCCAGAACTGGATCCCGAGTGCGTTCTGGATCTTCAGGGAAATGGGGGAAGGTGATTTTTATAGTTGATGGTTGTTGGTTATTCGTTGATGGTAATACGTTGATTTGATGGTACTTTAATAAAACCGAACGCACACTAAACTCAAAAACATTCTATTTTCGACTTATTTCGTTGATGGTTGTCCGTTGTTGGTTGATGGTACGATTTGTTCATCCAAAAAGAAACACTTCAAACAAGAAACCTAGAAACTTTCGACTTTAGACCTTCGACTTCAGACCAATTGTTTAGAAAACCCTTCAAACAAGAAACCAAAAACTTTCGACTTTAGACCTTCGACTTTAGACATCTTTACGGAATATTCAAATATTTATGGGTCTGCAAAGACACTTTCCATTTTGGGTTTTTCATTACATAGCCCACGATCCAGGGAACCACTTTTTCCCGAACGCTCCATTCCGGTTGTAAATAAAGCATACATTTGTTGCCTACTTGGGCCGCCTGTTCTTCCGCAAAAACAAAGTCGTGCTTATTGAACACTATGATTTTCAGCTCATGGGCTTTTTTGTGAATATCCCCGACGGGGAGCTTGTTTTTTTTTGGCGAAAGGCATATCCAGTCCCATGTGCCCGAAAGCGGATATGCTCCGGAGGTCTCTATGTGGGTTTGCAGGTTTCTTTCCTTTAATTTGGTTGTTAAGGGACCCATATCCCAAGTCAATGGTTCGCCTCCGGTAACAACAATGGTATCGGAATGTTTGGCCGCATTTTCAACAATATCCAAAATAGGTGTGGGAGGATGCGTTTCCGCATTCCAACTTTCCTTAACGTCGCACCAATGGCAGCCCACATCACACCCTCCAACACGGATAAAATAGGCCGCGGTTCCTTTGTGGAAACCTTCGCCCTGTATCGTATAAAACTCCTCCATCAAGGGCAATAGCACTCCTTTGTTTACCAATGCCGTTACTTCTTCTTTTACCATGCGGCAAAGATAGAAAAAAGCATTTCCTTATCTTCCAAAGTAAAAATTTGTTTGTATTCCATTCCCAAATTTAATTCCTTGTCCACCTCACAATACTTCCTGTTGGCATAACCGGGAAAATCAAAATCCATAACCTGCCCCCATTTCTGTTTAGGCCCTAAAAAGTTAGGTTGGGACCGATAATCCCAAATACGGGGATCTGTTTTTTTCTTGATTAAAATTACCCTATTTTTATCAAAAATTCGGATCCAATGAGCACCAAAGATGCTTTCTTTGCACATATGGAACAGGGCTACACCACCAAAGGCGATTTTATTGCCCTGGGTGCGGCAATGTTGAACGGGGAGCCAGTGGCCAATGCCCTGGCAAAAATTCCCCTGAAAACCTTGAACAGGCATGGACTTATTGCCGGTGCCACCGGGACGGGAAAGACAAAGACTTTACAGATTTTTGCCGAAAACCTTTCGGATAAGGGTATCCCAGTGCTGTTGATGGATCTTAAAGGGGATCTGAGCGGCATTGCAATGCCCGGTCAGGAAAACCCAAAAATAGAGGAGCGCCATGCCAAAATAGGATTGCCTTTTGAGGCCAAAGGCTTTCCTGTTGAGATACTCTCCCTTTCAGAACAGGATGGCGTAAAGCTCAGGGCAACCGTATCCGAATTTGGTCCCGTACTGCTCTCTAGGATTTTAGACCTTTCGGAGGCCCAGGAAAGCATAGTATCGGTCGTTTTTAAATATTGCGATGATAAAAAACTGCCGCTATTGGATCTTAAGGACTTTAAAAAAGTATTACAATACGCCACAGAGGGAGGAAAGGAAGAATTTTCGGAAAGTTACGGCAGGATTGCCACAAGCTCTACCGGCACCATTTTAAGAAAAGTCATTGAATTGGAGCAACAGGGGGCAGACCTGTTTTTTGGCGAAAAATCCTTTGATGTAAACGATTTGGTCCGTATTGATGAAAATGGTAGGGGGTATATCAATATCATCCGGTTAACCGACATACAGGACAAACCCAAGCTTTTCTCCACTTTTATGTTGAGCTTACTGGCGGAAATCTATGCCACATTCCCCGAGCAGGGAGATAGTGATAGGCCGGAACTTATTTTATTTATTGACGAAGCCCATTTAATTTTCAATGAAGCCTCCAAGGCGTTGCTAAACCAAATTGAAAATATCGTAAAGCTGATCCGTTCCAAAGGCATAGGTATCTATTTCGTTACGCAAAACCCCACCGATGTACCAGATGCGGTTCTTGCGCAGTTGGGGTTGAAAGTGCAACATGCCCTTAGGGCGTTTACCGCAAAGGATAGGAAAGCGATAAAACTGACTGCTGAGAACTACCCTATTTCGGAATACTATGATACCAAGGAAATCCTTACCGCCTTGGGCATCGGCGAGGCATTGGTCTCGGCCTTGGATGAAAAAGGGAGACCTACCCCACTGGCAGCCACCATGCTAAGGGCGCCCATGAGTAGAATGGATGTCCTTACCGACGGAGAACTAAAATCCGTTATAAATACTTCAAGGCTTGTAAAAAAATACAATGATGTCGTGGATCGGGAAAGTGCCTATGAAATTTTAAGCGCAAAGATTGAACGGGCTGGGGAACAGTTGGAAAAAGAGAAAAACACGGCTTCCAGAACAACTACGGCCACAAGGACCAGGACCGGACTAAATCCGGTGGTCAAGGTGCTTACCAGTGCCACTTTTATACGGGGAATGCTGGGTGTGCTAAAAAAAGTAATGCGATAATTTATGAGGAAAATAAACATAACCTCCGTTTTGTTGGTGGTAATACTTTTTATACAATGCCAAAAAGAAAAGGACACTACTTTTTTGATCACCAATGATTCGGTAGGTAAGCTGACCCGAGTATCGGTTTTTACCCAATTGGACAGTATTTATGCGCTTGATTCCATCGTTAAGGACACCCTGCGGATACAATTGGGGGAAAATGCCAAAAAAGTAAGGATCTATGAAAAAGGAGGCAAGCATTTGCTTACCCTTACTCCTGGTACGGATAGCGTCCCAAAAGTTGAAAACATACGGATCTTCGATCCCCGGTTTGTAACCGATAAGGGCGTGGGCCTCAACAGTACCTTTAAGGATATCAAAGACAATTATCCCATAAAAAAAATAGTGACCTCCATGAACAACGTGGTGATCTTCCTTAAGGGCAGCGATCTGTATTTTACCATTGACAAACAGGAACTGCCCGCCAGCCTGCGCTATGCCGGCAGTACCAATATAGAGGAAGTACAGATTCCGGACGCCGCCAAGATAAAGTATGTTATGGTTGGGTGGTAATACTTGTACAATGGGGATATTTGGTCGTAACGGTTAAGTCCTTATGTCTTTTCCCCCTTTTTAATCTGTAGATTTGAAAAACCTTCTCAATACATTTCTTCCATTGGCATACGGCACCTATTTTAACGGCCTGTCCGTTTTCTCTATAGAGCGGGCCGCGGAAAAAGCCTTTAGATTGTTCTGCACCCCCAGAAAAGGAAGGGTCCTTCCGCATCAGGAAGCCTACCTCAACGAGGCAAAAAACGAGGTGCTGGAGATGGGGGGATGCGTATCCAAACCTATCAGTGGCAGGGCAAAAAAGAGACTGTTTTATTGATCCACGGGTGGGAAAGCAATGTGTTCAGGTGGCGCAACCTCATCGGTTTTTTACAGGATGAGGGATACCACATCGTGGCTTTTGATGCCCCCGGCCATGGAAATTCATCGGACAGCCTGTTCAATTTGCCCATTTACTCAGAATGCGCAAATTACATGGTAGAAAAATATGCCCCCAAGCACATCATTGGCCATTCCTTGGGCGGAATGACCGCCATTTACCAGCAATACCTGCATCTAAGCCCCTCGGTGGAAAAATTGGTTACCTTGAGCGTCCCTTCCGATCTGGCGGATATTATGGACAACTATCAGAAACTGCTTCGTTTCAATGATCGTGTCTTGGAAGGCCTGGACAATTATTTTTCAAAAAACCATGCCATCACGAGAGAGCACTGAAAAAGTCATTCTATTTCAGTAATTATTAAAAAAGCGATTGAATAAACTTTGGTTTTATAAGGCTATTTTTGACTCATTTATTGAATTGCCCTTTTAGTTTAAGTATTCTTTTCAGGTTCACGGTAAATATTGCGATG
>JBGTBA010000179.1:0-2968 GCA_041749595.1 Flavobacteriaceae bacterium
GATTATCCGTAAGCTCAATCAAGAGTTTGCGTTCGATGGCCCTATCTTTTTTATATTCGTTCCAATTATTGACTTGGAGCGCAATCAAAATCCCGATCACAACCAGCAGTATTTCGCCAATGGCATAGAGCAGGTATCTGCTGAGTTTATTTTCAATAAGTAGACTTTGACGAATTTTCCTGAATAATTTTATCATTAGAGGTTGCTTATGTCTGACTAACTCTTTGAATTCCTAAGGCAGCGACAATCATTATTTATGCTCAGCCCTAGTTTCATGTGCATTGCTATGAAACCCTTACTTTGCCTTCTGAATCTCGTCTATGATTTCATTATTTAAGGCGAGTAATTCTTTTGCCCTATTGATTTTTCTCTGTGTAAACCAGATTTGATTGAAAATAAAATTTTCAAACTCTAAATCTGTTGCTACTCTGATTTTATCTATACTTCTATCCCTTCCCTTTAACTGCAAATTTCCTAATCCTAATTCATAATCCTTGGACATCATTGCCCAGGAAAGGTTCTGATCAAAATAATTCATTAATTTATCTTGGAGGTAATCCCTTCCCACTTGATCTGTTCTTCCTGTTTCTTCCAAAAGTTCATCCCAAGAGGACAATAAAACCCTCAGCTTAGTATTCGATAATTTGGATAGGTTGCCTGTGTTTAAAAGTTCCTTAAACACTCCTTGGTTGAGCCTTAAACTCTCTGACCAAGCGGCATGATAAAATAAGCTGTCGAAAGTAGCCTCTTCAAATTCGGTTTCAACATTCAGGCAGTAGGATAGTAAACTTTTATTGGTTTCAATGATATTTTCATTTATTTCAATGAATTCCTGAATCGCAACGTTACCTGCAGAAAATTCAATATGCAGGGATTCTATGATCAGGGATTCAGTTTTTTGAGCATTCAGGTCATTTCTCCAGTCATTGATAAATAGCGCTATCAAAATACCGATAATGACCAATAGAATTTCTCCAATAGCATAAATCAGATACCTTTTCAGATTTCCCTCTTCTACTAATTTTTGTCTTATTCTCCTGAAAAATTTAATCATTGGTGGTCAGTGCATTTTAAGCTTAAATTGGTTTTTATTTCAGCCGCCGTCATGGTTTTGTTTTTAGCCAGAGTTGTAAAAATTTCAAATTTTACGGCACTCAAAAGAATCTTTGATGCCCAAAAGCCTGTACCAATTTGCATGATGTTTGCCGGATTGGGTTGATTGTTGGTTCGTTCCATTTTTATACGTTTTATCTTTTTGCCTATTCTGTTTGGTTTTCGGCTTCCCCGTTTATTATCAAGTTAAAGGCTAAAACCCTGCCATTGTTCATTATCTCCCACATCGAAACTGGCGCAGTATACCCGGCCAATAATAAGTGCTCCTTAAGAGTTTCATTTTATTCTGTTTTGAGTGCCACTGGATTTGGTTTTAAAATTCTAAAATCCTGTTTCTTTTGATATGTTAATGACCGCCACAACCATTCCATCGGGCCATATTGGAAATAAGTGAGCCATATGGGACTGATAACAAGTTGAGCGGCCCAAAGGGAAAAGACAATATAATACAGTTCATAGCGTTCCAATTGCCCATAAAGGGCAAAGCCAAACCCATAGAAAACAATGGAGGTTACCACGCTGTGCATGAGGTAATTGGTGAGGGCCATTTTGCCCACGGCGGCTAAAGCTTTTTGGAGAAAACCCAACATCCCCGATTTTATAAAAAGCATGAACAGACCTACATGGCCCATGGTGGTAAAAAGTCGCCCCATTTGGTAGGTTTGATGTGCCCGGTGAATAACCACCTCATCAAAATCACTGGCTAGGACCATCCGGGTTTCATAGTAGTTTATGGCCAGCCCAAGGGCGTATCCCACCAACGCCATGACCAAATAGAAGCGATGGGACCGTTCGCCATGAAAGATACGGAGCTTAAAGAACGCCATGCCCAGGAGCATAAAACTCAATATGTCCCAAGGCCAAATCCGATACGGAAACCATGTTTGCATAAATTGGTTCATTTTAACCTTGTTCATGAGAACGGCCCAATAGCCTTGGCGCATATTATCGATTTCTTCTGTAACCTCTTCCGGGGTATGTTTGGCTTTTAGCTTTTCCCAATCCTTCAAGCTGTTTTCCTGGGTTTCCGTCAATGGGGTCCCCATATCCTGCAGTGTCTGGATTTCCATGCCTTCCTTTTGGGTTTTCAGCGTATTTCGATAATCGCTGATATCCCATAAAATCCCGACACAGATCAGAAGCCCACCGACCAAAAACAGGTTTTTAACGGATGCGTTCCTGAACGGGAACAGCATTAAGGCAAATAAGGCATAAGGATAGAGTATATCGCCATGCCAAAGGAATACCCAAACATTGATGAGGCCAAATACCAGCAGCCAAAGAATGCGCCGGTAATAGATGTCCGCCACTGCAATACCTGCACCGTTCTTTTCCAAACGGGAGGTGAGCAGCAGTACCCCGGCCCCAAACAGCAGGGTGAACAAGCCCCGCATGGTGCCTTCAAAGAGCATTTCGTTAGCGATCCATACCTTTAGGTTAAGGCCTTCCGCCCCTCCCGCAATTATGGAAGGATCCGAATAGGCATAGGGCAGGCCCATGCCATTGATGTTCATTAAAAGAATCCCCAACAGCGCAATGCCCCGGATAACATCCAGGGAATTGATGCGGGATTTCCGTTGTACAGGTTCAAAAAGGGGAGTGTTGGTTGTGGTCATGTGTTTTTTGGTTTGTTAGTGGTTATCCATTTTATGGCATTTATAAAGGGTTTATGGCTCTTTGATAAGACTTTCCATAAACCCTTAATGGTTATTTCATTGGTCTCATTCGTTAGTTGAAACTATGCACTTTTAGTGCAAGACTTTCAGTTTCTATAAACATTTGTGTATGTTAGTTATTAAATTTTCTGTTCGGTTTTAATTGTATTCAGCAATATAGAAAGACTTTCAGTCTTTCT
>JBGTBA010000180.1:0-4793 GCA_041749595.1 Flavobacteriaceae bacterium
ATGGACATTAAAGGAGAGTCCATGCGTAAAAAAATGAAAAATAAATACTAAATTTAACCACAAATGAATCGATTTTGAGCACTTACTTTGCTATGCTCACTTTCATCCGCCGCAAGTGGCTCACTTTGCCCGCCCTATCCAGCTAATGCCAAACACATTAAAAAACTCAACTAAAAATGGTTTTGCATCTGCCTCTTCGTTTGAAGTGTCAGCCCATTCTTTTGAGAAATTTAATGCTCTATCTTTTATTTCGTTCCAGCTTAATGCCATATTTTAGTCTTCAATCTGTCTGTTTATAGTTGCTGTATCGTTTTTACATTTGGCGTTAACCACGGATTATCAACCCTTTAGCTGCATCAACTTGGCTACATATTTCCCAATAACATCAAATTCCAGATTCACCATAGAACCCACTTTATAAGAATTAAACCGAGTATGTTCGTAGGTGTAGGGAATAATGGCAACGCTAAAGGTGTTGACCCCTGAGTTAATCACCGTGAGACTCACCCCATCAACAGTAATGGAGCCTTTTTCTATAGTGGTGTTGTTTTGCGTACGGTCATATTCAAAGCTAAAAATCCAGCTTCCATCCTTTTCTTCAATAGCATTACAAATACCGGATTGGTCTACATGCCCCTGAACCAAATGGCCATCCAGACGGGAACCCAAAATCATTGCGCGTTCCAGATTAACAAAACCCCCTTCCTTAAGTTGTCCCAAATTGGTTTTTTGTAGGGTTTCCTCTATGGCGGTCACGGTGTAACTATCCTCCTGTATATCAACGACCGTTAGGCAAACACCGTTATGGGAAATACTTTGGTCAATGTTCAGTTCGGCGGCCAAAGGCGTAGCTATGGTCAAATGAAGATTTGTGCCCTCGGTTTCCAATTTGTCCACTTTCCCTAAAGTTTCAATAATTCCCGTAAACATGTATCGTTTAATTTAAGTAGTTTTGCTATGCTGTAAATTTAGACATATAAGGTAAGGTTACCATGCAGGGAAGTGGAAAAATAAAATTGGGGATTTCGATAGGGGATTTAAATGGGATTGGGTGCGAGGTGGTGCTCAAAACGTTCGAGGACGACAGAATGTTGGATTTTTGTACGCCCATTATTTTCGCATCCAATAAAGTAATCTCCTTTCAGAAGAACGAACTGAAACTGGAAATCAATTATAATGGCATCCATGAGGTTTCCAAAGCAATTGAGGGCAAGATAAATGTGATGAACATTTGGCGGGAAACGCCGCCCATCGAATTTGGCCAAGCGACCAAAGAAGGCGGTAAATTGGCCATAGAATCGCTCAAGGCAGCAGTAAAGGCGTTGAAAAACAATGAAATAGACGTTCTTGTCACTGCCCCGATAAACAAGAACAACATACAGGCGGACGATTTTAAATTTCCGGGACATACGGATTATTTGGCACAGGAACTTGAAGGGGAAAGCCTTATGTTCATGGTTACCGACACGCTCCGTATAGGCCTGCTTACAGATCATTTGGCCGTAAAAGACGTGGCCGGCGCAATTACGCCAATGTTAATACGCAGTAAGATCGCCATTATGGAAAAATCCTTAAAAACGGATTTTGGAATAGGGAGGCCCAAAATTGCCCTGTTGGGGATAAACCCGCATAGCGGCGATAACGGCACCATTGGTAAAGAAGACGAGGAAATTATGAAACCCGTCATCAATGAATTGGCAAATGCAGGCCATTTGGTATTTGGCCCCTATGCCGCGGATAGTTTTTTCGGATCTAATGGCCATAAAAAATTCGATGCCATTCTTGCCGCCTATCATGATCAGGGCCTTATCCCCTTTAAAACACTGTCATTTGGAAAAGGGGTAAATTTTACTGCCGGCCTAAGCAAGGTTAGGACATCTCCGGACCATGGCACGGCCTATGAGATCGCCGGAAAGGGAGAGGCCGACCACAATTCGTTTAAAGAGGCCGTTTTTATGGCACTGCATATTTTTAGAAACAGGTCAGAATATAAAGAACTTACGGGAAACCCATTGCAAAAGCAAAAGTTAAAGAAAGAACATAAGTACCAATAATCCCTGCTTTTGTAGATTCGTGGAATCTAAACGAAGAAGAATATATTTGTTCGTAATTTGTTGGGTTTTTGCAAAATAATAGTATCTTTGCACCCGCCTTTATAGTAGGTAGGGGCTTTAAACAGGTGGTAATGGATTTGCTTAAGGAGTTTGATATTCCTTTTTCCGGATTGAAACAGGGAAAGCACAGGTTTGATTATAAAATAGAAAACAAGTTCTTTGAGTCTTTTGGTTATAATGAGTTCAACGATGCGGATATCGATCTTCAGGTTACGTTGGACAAAATGAGCTCCGCATTGGAGGTGCATTTGAAAGGGAAGGGAACGGTTAACGTAAATTGTGATGTTACCAGTGAACCTTACGATCAGGAAATTACGCCTTCTTTGGAATTGATCGTAAAATTCGGGGATGAGTACAATGATGGGAACGATGAGATATTAATATTGCCCCATGGGGAGCACCAACTCAATATTGCACAATACGTATATGAAATGGCGGTACTGGCAGTTCCCCAAAAAAGAGTGCACCCAGGCGTTTTGGATGGCACTTTGCAATCCGAGGCCCTAGTTAAGCTAGAAGAATTACACCCAAAAGAAACAAAAAAGAACGAAACAAATAGCGACCCAAGGTGGGACGCATTAAAAAAATTATTAACGGATAAATAAGGTTCATAATGGCACATCCAAAGAGAAAAGTTTCCAAAACCAGAAGAGACAAAAGAAGGACCCACTATAAAGCTGTTGCGCCAACAATTGCCAAAGACCCAACTACGGGAGAAATGCATGTATACCACAGGGCGCATTGGCACGAGGGGAAATTGTACTACCGTGGTGAGGTGTTGATAGACAAGGTCGAGGAAAAGGCGGCATAATTTTGCTATAACATAGTATTTTAAACTCTCATCCTAATATTGGTGGGAGTTTTTTTATGATACCCTATACAAGTCAAAAACAAAGATTTTAATCTAAAAAGTCGTAAAAAATCATTAAATTTCAATAATTTTGAGCCATTTTTTAATTTTTTCGGGAAAAATAATTTTTTTATGAGCAAAGTATCGGCTGCGATTACGGCTGTGGGAGCATATGTGCCAAAATTTGTGATGACAAACAAAATGTTGGAAACGATGGTCGATACCAATGACGAATGGATCACCACAAGAACCGGGATAAAAGAACGGAGAATCTTAAAAAAGGAAGAAGGGGAAGGCACATCGTATTTGGCCATTAAGGCGGCCCAAAATCTGATCGAAAAGTCGAAGACAGACCCAAAAGAAATTGATTTGATCATCATTGGCACCGCAACGCCGGATATGATGGTGGCCTCAACTGCGGCCTATGTGGCAACGGAAATAGGTGCCATCCATGCTTTCTCCTTTGATTTGCAGGCCGCTTGCTCCAGTTTTTTGTTCGGGATGTCCACAGCGGCAAGCTATATCGAATCAGGACGCTATAAAAAAGTACTTTTGATAGGTGCGGACAAGATGTCCTCGATTATAGATTACACAGACAGGACAACCTGTATTATTTTTGGGGACGGGGCAGGTGCCGTGCTTTTTGAACCCAATACCGAAGGGCTGGGCCTAAAGGACGAATATTTGCGATCTGATAGCGTTGGGCGGCATTTTTTGAAAATGGATGCGGGGGGATCTTTGTTGCCCGCATCGGAAGAAACGGTAAAGAACCGCCAACATTTTATACAACAGGAGGGCAAATCGGTATTTAAATTTGCGGTTTACCACATGGCAGATGCTGCGGCCAAGATTATGGAACGCAATCAATTGACCCATAAAGACGTTGCGTTTTTGGTGCCCCACCAAGCCAATAAGCGCATTATAGACGCCGCCGCCAACAGAATGGGGCTGGACGATTCCAAAGTAATGATCAACATCCACAAATACGGGAATACCACTTCGGCGACTTTACCGCTTTTGCTGGATGATTATGAAGGGCAATTAAAAAAAGGGGATAATTTGGTGTTCGCTGCCTTTGGCGGTGGCTTTACTTGGGGATCCATCTATTTAAAATGGGCCTATAATTCATTAAACTAACGCAACCAAACTAAATCGAATTCTATGGATATTAAAGAAATTCAAAGCCTAATCAAGTTCGTGGCAAAGTCCGGGGCCAGTGAAGTAAAACTAGAGATGGAGGACATCAAAATAACCATTCGTACAGGCCCGGTAAGTTATGTGCCCGAAACTTCCTATGTACAGCAAATACCAATGACAGCGCCTCCTGTAGCCCAAGTTGCCCATCCTACGGAATCGGCCACTGATAGTGCCGCGAAAAAATCGTCCGAGGATGCCAAACTGATTACGATAAAATCCCCTATCATTGGAACGTTTTACAGAAAATCGGGCCCGGATAAACCACCTTTCGTAGAGGTGGGCAGTACCATAAACAAGGGCGATGTGCTGTGTGTCATAGAGGCAATGAAACTCTTTAATGACATAGAATCTGAAATATCAGGAAAAATAGTCAAAATATTGGTAGAGGATTCCTCCCCGGTAGAGTTCGACCAACCCTTGTTTTTGGTAGATCCGGCATAGTAAATTTTAAGGGTAAATGGGTGTTGGCATTTCTTTTTTGCCGTTCGGGATCATTCCCCACATCAGAGAAACCGATTAATTTCTCAAGCTAACGAGCTGTAGATTTGGTCATTCCCTTTAATTTTGCTTCTGACTCTTTGAAAGGCCGTTTTTTTAACTGGTGTTTTCTTCGGAAAAACTCGGGCGTCATT
>JBGTBA010000181.1:0-6052 GCA_041749595.1 Flavobacteriaceae bacterium
AAAGGGGTGTTTGCCCCTATCACGAGGTATTTCTTGTTTTTGTAGGTGATATAATCTATAAAGTAACCTTCCAAGCCAAGGGAGTTCAACTTATTTTTAACCGCGATGGTATTGAAGATTCCCGAAGTACCGGTCGTTGGCATACCAATAATAAGGCTACCGTTTGCCGTACTGTTGTTTGTAAAATTGGGGACTTTCCCCAACATACCTTGGGCGGCCCTTCTTATTTCGTCCCGGATTATGCCTAACGTAGGAGACGTGCCTTCTATAACAATGGTTTCCATGAGCGTATTGAGGCACTTTTTTTGTTGCACATCGGTAATTGGCTCGTATCGCATCCATAGTTTGTAGCCGTCCTCGGCATGGCTGTTTTGGAAAAACAATAGTGTAAAAAGACAAAAAAGCAATTTAAGAACATCGAGGTTTTTCATGTTAGAGGATTTAGGTTTTGTTAGTGGTATGCCATGCACAGTGCAAAAAAGGTTGCTTAAAGTACAAAAAAGAAATATAAGGAATCTTAATTGATTTGTGATATTGTCAATGACGGGCATGCAGACAGTACAAAAGGCAAGGAAAATGGACAATACCCTATTTTAGGAAAATGGACGTCGCGGCAAAACGATGTTCGATTTTGGCTTTTTTACCCTCCTGCGGAAAGTTTATACTTCGCCGTGGATCCGCTATTGAACTATCCGAGGGTATTGGGGGAGTTAAAAGAAGAACCGAAATGAATTATATACTTTCCTTAAAATGGCAACTCCTACCATATGCCCCGAGGTCATTTTAGGCCCCTCACTTGGCACAGATATACCAAGTAATGATCGGGCGTTAAAACAACTGTTCGGATAGAACAATGAAAGCTATACCTATGATTAGTTTTGGAATAGTAGACGTTCATGATGTGGCTGATTTGCATATATGAGTCATGACTAGTTCTGCAGCTAATGGCCAAAGATCTTTAACGTCATCAGGCTACCCATTTACATTGTACCGAAAAAACAAAAACCAGGGAAAAAAAGCCAAACAGGCAACCACCAAAGTACTGCCCAATTGGATAGTAAAAATTGCAGCATTGTTTAAACCGGGGGAGAAAGACCTAGTTCCACAATTAAACAGAATCAAAAAAACAAACAATGAAGAAAGAAAAAAACACTAGGTTGGTCACCGCAAAGCTATGAAGAGGCTATCTTAGCATCTGTGGAGAGGATATTACAACATAAAAAAAATAGGTCATTGAGAAGTATTGAATCTAAAATTATTTTTTCGATTTTCCATGTGAACTGAAAATACATGAAGAATTTGAACAAAGGAAATAATAAAAATCAGTATTTAAGGCTGTCTAAGAATACGAGAAGGCAACCGTCAACACCGTTTATAAAACAGTTGGCGGAAAGCGTTATTTTTAAGGAAAGGACATTTAATAAAAACCGCAACAGTATGATACGGAATCGCTTTGAAATGCCGAACGTTTCATATACATAAACACTATCATGCAAAAAAAAATATACCATTTAAGCACCTGTAATACCTGTCAAAAAATCATAAAAGAACTAGAACCCTTGTACGGTGTTGTATTACAGGATATTAAAGTCGCCCCGGTAACAGCCGGGCAACTGGAGGAAATGAAAAAAACCACTGGGAGCTACGCTGCACTTTTCAGTAAAAAAGCACGTCTGTACACGCAACGCAATTTAAAGGAAAAAGTCCTTTCCGAAACCGATTATAAAGACCTTATTCTGGAACATTACACCTTTTTAAAAAGACCTGTAATCGTGGTCGGGGACGAAATTTTTATCGGTAATGGCCAACAGGAAGTGTCCAAGGCCAAAGAAACCCTACAGCGTTGAACAAGAGGGCCCTCGCTATTTTAGCCGCCATTGGTGCTACCACTATTTACGGACTAAACCATACCATCGCCAAAGGGGTTATGCCCATCTATGTAAAGCCTTATGGCTTTATTTTGTTGCGCGTTTCTGGTGCGGCACTGCTTTTTTGGCTTATTTCCTTCTTTATGCCTTGGGAAAAAATTGAGAGAAAAGATTGGGGCCGACTTCTAGCCTGTGCAACCCTAGGGGCTGCAGTGAACATGCTGGCCTTTTTTAAGGGACTTTCATTATCTACCCCCATAAACAGTTCGGTTTTGGTAACCACTACCCCCATTATGGTTATTGTACTATCTGCTATGTTGATCAAAGAAAAAATCACTCTTCAAAAGGCCTTGGGCGTGCTTATAGGTTTTATCGGTGCGGTGACCCTTATTGTTTTTGGTGGGGAAACCCGACAGGATGCCCCAAACATTCCCTTGGGAAACATCCTTTTTGTCATAAACTCCATCTGTTACGGCACCTACCTGATCCTGATAAAGAGACTAATTGAAAAATACCATCCCTTTACCCTAATGAAATGGCTTTTTACGGTGGGAATTGTAATTAATTTGCCCATAGCGTATTCTCAGGTTGCTGAAATTGTATGGAGCGAACTTCCTTTGGATATAATTGGTTCCATTTTGTTTGTAGTCGTCGGCACCACTTTCTTAACCTATTTGTTCAATGTGTTTGCGCTTACCCAGTTAAAGGCCTCTACCCTAAGTTCTTTTGTATATTTACAACCGCTTATCGGGATTTTATTTGCCGTATTCTCTGGGAAGGACCAGCTAACGGCCATAAAAGTACTGGCGGCCGGCTTGGTTTTGTTGGGGATCTATTTGGCAAGTATAAGGCCTAGCTCAAGTCTATAGGGTTTTTTAAGTACTTGCGGGTATCTTCCTTGGTCAATACCCGATAACCTTCTGCCTTTTCCAAGGTGTTTAATTTCTCAAAAAAAGGATGGGGCAACCCTGTCAATGTCCTGGCATTAATATCGATCCATGCCCCCATCATTTCGCAATGGGCAAAATTTCTGCCCACATCGTCATAAAAATTATGGACAAATTCAAAAAACATCCCATCCTCACTCAGCCCCTTTAATTCCAATGAAACCTTTACGGGTTTTCCCGGAAAAACCTCCTTAAAATAATATATATGCTCATAGAAAACCACAGGGCTAATATGGATTTTTGCCAACGTACTAAGGTTTAGCCCGATCGAAGTTAAAAAATCCATCCGGGTATGGCTCATAAAATTGATGTAAGACGAATTGGCCAGATGCCTGTTGGCATCCATATCGCTCCAACGTATTTCAAACTGCTTTAAAAACATTATCTTTATTTTTTTGTTATGCATGCATACTAATGGCTAAAATTACAATAGTTTTGAAAATGGAGACAGGAACCGCTCTTAAAAAGCCCTACATTTAAATGTATTAAACCGTTATGAGTAGAAAACCATCCTTCATCAAAGCACTTTCTCTGCCTGCCATGGCCGCACCCATGTTTCTTATTTCAGGCCCTAAGCTGGTCATTGAATGCTGCAAGAACGGCATTGTAGGCACTTTTCCGGCATTAAACCAACGCACTAGCGAAGGGTTTGAAGATTGGTTGATGGAAATTGAGAGCGAATTGGCAGCCTATGAAAAGAAAACCGGCAAAAAACCAGCTCCCTATGGGGTAAACCTTATTGTGCACCCCACCAATCCAAGGATGGAGGCCGATCTTAAAATATGTATGAAGCATAAGGTGCCCATCATCATTACTTCTTTGGGAGCCGTATCCCAAGTGGTAGATGCGATCCATAGTTATGGGGGATTGGTATTTCACGACATCATTAAAAAAAGACATGCGGAAAAAGCAGCAGAAGCAGGAGTGGATGGGCTAATTCTTGTAGCGGCAGGTGCGGGCGGCCATGCGGGGACCATAAACCCCATGACCCTGGTGGCCGAAATTAAAAAATTCTATCCTAAAACCATTATCCTATCAGGATGCATCAGTACAGGTCGCGACATAGCATCGGCCATGCAAATGGGAGCCGACCTAGCTTACATGGGTACCCGATTTATCAATACGGCTGAAAGTAACGCCCCCGAGGAGTATCGCAAAATGATCGTAGATGCCGGGGCCAGCGATGTGGTCTACACCGCGTCCATTTCAGGGGTACATGCCAATTTTTTGAGTGCCAGTCTAAAAGCGGCCGGAATTACGGAAGCGGATTTAAAAAACGATGTGAAAATCGATTTTGGCAAAGAACTCAACACCGAAGCCAAAGCCTGGAAAACCATTTGGTCCGCGGGACAAGGCGTGGCCATGATTGACAATGTTGTCCCCGTGGCCGCCTTGGTGGCGCGTTTAAAAACCGAGTTCAAAAATGCCATTACCGAACAAACAGGGTTACTTAAAACCTATCCCAAGTAATGTGCCGTTCCTGTTTTAGATTGTATTAACCTTTTTTTTGGTGCCATGCCCCTAGTGAACTCTACTTACGATCCGCCCTTGTTTTTTAAAAATGGCCACTGCGCCACCCTATATGCGGGCGTTATAAGAAAGGTTGCCGGCCTTATGCAACAACGGGAACGGATTTCCCTGACAGACGGCGATTTTTTGGATTTGGATTGGAGCTTTTCGGCAAAACCAACCCATAAAGTGGCCCTTCTTTTACATGGACTTGAAGGTTCAGCCCAACGGCCTTATATCACCGGTAGTGCCAAACAATTTAACTTTGCCGGCTATGATGCCTGTGCAGTAAACTTTAGAGGCTGTAGCGGCGAGAGCAATTTGTTGTTTCGGTCTTATCATTCCGGTGCTACGGAAGATCTGGAGGCCGTGGTCCATTTTGTTTTAGAAACCAAATGCTATAGCAAAATTGTTATCAATGGCTTTAGTTTGGGCGGTAATATGGCCTTAAAATATTTGGGAGAAGGGCGCAAACTGCCAAAAGAGATAAAGGCGGTCGTGGCCATTTCCGTTCCGTGCAGTCTTCACAGTTCGCTTTTGCAGTTATTACAGCCAAAGAATAGGCTCTATGCCAAACGGTTCAAGAAACATTTGGTTGAAAAATTAGTTCAAAAACAGCTTCTTTTTCCGGACAGAATTTCAATGGAAGCTATAAAAAAAATAAAGACGCTAAAGGATTTTGATGATGTCTATACCAGTACGGCCCATGGTTTTGAAGATGCGATGGATTATTATACAAAAAGCAGTTGTTTGCCCCTACTACCGAACATCCGTGTGCCCGTCCTTATCGTGAACTCTAAAAATGATTCCTTTTTGGGAACGGAATGCTACCCGATAGAGGAAGCGGAAAAAAACAACCACCTCTATCTGGAAATGCCCCTTTATGGCGGCCATGTAGGGTTTTTTGGACCACAAAACATAACCTACACCGAAAAAAGAGCAATAAAATTTCTGGAAGAAGTACTTTAGATTTACCTATTTATTATCTTAGCCCATTATAAATATCCCGTTGAACAATGAAAAAAGCAGTCCTCGTTTTAAGCTTAAGTGCATTTGTTTTTGGCTGTAGCTTTAAAGAAAAGAAAGAAGGTTTTGTAATGAAACGTCCTAAAAAAGAAGTGAAGGCAGAAACCGTGGTTGCCGTTGAAATCCCTGTTGATATGAACAATAAAGGCGTGGGACCTATAAAGTCCATTACTTTTGATGTAGGGATTGATGCGGCCTTGGCCGCCAAGGGACAGGAAAAATTCAGTACTACCTGCGTGGCCTGCCACATGGCCAATCAGCGGTTGATAGGGCCCGCATTGGCCGGGGTTTTTGGCCGCAGAAGCCCGGAATGGGTCATGAACATGATCCTAAACCCGGATGGCATGCTCAAGGAAGACCCTATAGCACAGGCCCTACAAAAAGAATATAACAATGCCGTGATGCTCAATTTTCAGTTTACGCAAGATGAAGCCAGAGCGGTGGCGGAATACCTTAGGACACTTTAGGGTTAATTGCAAAAACAGCCACGAAATTCTAACTACCACTCCAACGGCAACATGACAGCAGATGCCAACAAGTCCATTACAGGTATAACTTACAATTATTTGAATTTGCCCACCCAGGTGACTATAGGAGGCGGAAATATTTCCTATATTTACGATGCAACCGGAACCAAAACGAGAAAAACAGTGAGCACAGGGGCAACTACGGAATATGCAGGCAACTACATTTACGAAGGTG